>DAHXOM010000060.1 GCA_027364825.1 bacterium
ACTAATAACACAGCATGGCGTTCAAGCGGATGCCCTTGATACGCTTGAGGGCAAATCGATTGACCTCCATCAGCTCAACAATGCATTATATACGGATTCCCTTATAGCGAAGAACAGGGGTATAATCATCAATAACGCCGAATCACTCAAACCAGACGTTATCGAGGCTTTAATAAAATATTCGGCATCTGCGCCTGAACACATTCTTTTAATACTGGTGTCGGAGAATACGGAAGCATTAAAACACAGCAAATTCTCAGCACTCAACTCCGCAAAAACGATCAAAAAGCACAATCTCTCCAATCAGACCACCTATTCATTAATACAGGACTATATAAAAGAGCACAACATAAAAATCACGGGAGCAGCCGTCGACATGCTCATCGATGTATTCGAGGTATCGACATGGGGAATCATAGAAAATGAGCTGAACAAATTATCAACGTATGCAGGGAAAAACGGAAGTATAGACGAGAATGCCGTAAGCGAGCTTACCTTTAATCTGAATAAGTCCGATACCTTTAAATTTGTTAACGAACTATTGAATCATACCGGTAAGGCGGCTTTCCATGACCTGAAAAAAATAAAAGAAACAGGCGGTGAAAGTGCAATGGTTATAGGTGCACTCGTATGGAAATTGCGGCAATTAATCTATAACGCACCGGACGACGACAGCATACGGAAACGCATTGGACTCATCTACGATTACAGCCTTGCTATAAGAAAGGGCATGGTGAACAGCAGCCTTGCCCTTGATATGCTGACTATTGAGCTTTTACACGGGAAGCTTTATTAAAACGCAGGTACAACCTTGATATTTTTCTACTCGCCGTTTGTTTTTTGAGGATACCCCTTGAAGAAAGATGCGCGACAAAAGATACCAGCTCTTGTAAAAATGCCTTTGCCTTTTCCATTTCATTTTTCTTAAGCATTGTATCAAATTTGGTTATTTCAGTATGCAATGAAGCCAGGGCAGATGCGTTGTGTGCCCTTTTTTTCACGTTTTGTCTCTGCCTCTTTAAAACCGATTTTGACTTCTTCGGCGGTTTCCTCGTCTTACCTGTCTGTGCCATTTATATACGTACCTCCATTCGAAATTGGAATATGGTTATCATTTAAAACCAGTAGTGTCAAGATAAAAGCTGTTTACCGCGGCAGTTGTGGCAGATAGATCAGGGGATTTACAGGCATGGCATGCAGCCTTATCTCAAAATGGAGGTGCGAACCCGTCGCATAACCCGTATGCCCTACCCTTGCAATAACCTGCCCCTGCTGAACGGCCTGGCCTTTTTTAACGATGTTGACGCTGTTATGGGCATAAACGGTTACAAAACCGCCCTTATGTTTTATTATGATCATATTGCCGTAACCCTTTATGGTGTCGTTGCTGTATATAACGGTACCACCTGCAGCAGCGTAAACCGATGCACCTTCGGTCCCTTTTATATCTATACCGTCATGTCTGGACCCGTTTGATGTCTTAAATCCTTGCAATAGCTTGCCTCGTAACGGCCATACAAATGAACCGGTTCCTGCATGAGATAACGGCTGGCTATTGGCGTGTACCGAAACATTATTATTATTTGAAAATTTCGACTTGTTATTTTTCTGTAAGGCTTGCTGACCTGAATTATTATTCGCTATCTCCACGGTCGGCGGCACATATAATGTTTTTTCTGCACCGGGAATGAAAAGTTTTTCACCGGTTTTTAGATCCGTAGCATTTGTCAGGTTGTTCGCCCTCTCGATATCTTCGAGCGGCACATTGTAAACCCTTGATATGTTGTAAAGCGTTTGTCCTTTTCCAACGGTGTGATATACCCCATAAGGTACCCCGCATGCTGAAATAACGAGCTCAAGCACCAGTATCAATGCTATTTTAAATAACTTATCTTTCCCAGCCATATTCACCTATCAACTTAACAAACCGGCATCCTCCGAGTGATTCCTGCTTCAGGCTTTCACCCTGTCTTACAATCTTTAACAGTTCCTGGGTATGCTCACTGCCTACCGGTATTAGAAGCCGTCCGCCGTCCTTGAGCTGGGTTAACAGAGTTTCAGGAACAGAAGGGGCAGCAGCGGTAACAATAATACCATCATACGGTGCTTTGGGGGTATATCCCCTGGTCCCGTCACCAATAACGATCATTACATTATGATAACCGAGTCCATCAAGCAATTTCCTTGCTTTTGAAGCTATAGAGCCAAACCTTTCCACAGAATAGACCTTTGCACACAGCTCTGCAAGTATAGCTGTCTGGTAACCGGAACCGGTACCTATCTCAAGCATTATATCGTCAGGTTTTAAATCCAGGTTTTGTGTCATAAGGGCAACAATATAAGGTTGTGATATGGTCTGTCCTTCGGCTATCGGCAATGGATAATCGCTATAAGCCTGGTAGATAAGGCCGTCTTCTATGAAGAGATGCCGCGGGACATTTCTGAATGCATCAATGACCCGCTGGGATGTTATCCCCCTGTTGATCAGCTGCTCCTGCACCATTTTTTCCCTATGCATAGCTAAGGCATCGATATCCTTTCTATCTATCAATAAAATCCTCCGTAGGAATATTTAAATGCGCCATCCGGATATCTTCTTTAAAAAGCTGTATGCGGTAAGGTCAAGCTGTATGGGTGTTATCGATATATACCCTTCATGAATTGCCTGAATATCGGAGTTCTCTACGGGCTTATCTCCAAGGATGTCGCCTCCTATCCAGTAGTATTTCTCGCCCCGTGGATCGACCTTCTCAATGATAGAATCTCCATACTGTCTTTTACCCTGTCGTGTAAACTTATATCCTTTAATCCGCTTTCCGTCTCTGTTGGGAACGTTTACATTTAAAAGTACATTTTGAGGCAACGGCTTTCTTACGATCCGTTTTACCAGCCTTAAAGCAATGTCCTGAGCCGGCCTGAAATTAAGTTTGTTTCTGCCTGCAACCGAAACTGCAATGGCCGGAACCCCCTGCAATGTTGCTTCCATGGCAGCTGCAACAGTACCGGAATAGGTGATATCATCTGCAAGATTAGGCCCGAGATTTATTCCCGACACAACAACCTGCGGTCTTACTTTCAGCAAGCCGTTCAATGCAAGATTTACGCAATCAGTCGGTGTACCATTCACAGCGTACGTCTGGTTTCTTCCTATCCTTCTGACACGCAAAGGCCTGTGCAGCGTGAGGGAGTGGCTCGTTGCGCTTTTTTCGCTTACCGGAGCAACAATGAACACGTTGCCGATCTTTCTCATCTCTCTCGCCAGCGCCTTTAAACCGTAGGAATATACTCCGTCATCGTTTGTAACAAGGATATTGATTGCCATTACAGGATCCAGATATCGGGGCGACCCGATTCGAACGGGCGACCTCTCGCACCCCAAGCGAGTGCGCTAGCCAGGCTGCGCCACGCCCCGATTAAATTAAGTTTCACGTAACATCTTTCTGAGATCTAATAATTGTTGCTTTATCATTTCAAAATTCTTTTTTAATCTCTTTTGGTCGTTTGATTCACTGTCCTGGCTTTTATCCGAAAGCCTTCTCTTGGCACCCGACAGCGTCAGACCGTCTTCATATATCAATTTCTTTAAAACTAAAATAGTCTCAAGATCTTTCTTCTTAAACAACCGATAACCGGTCGGCGTAATGACAGGTTTAAGGTTCGTGAGCTCGGTAACCCAGTATCGTATAATGTACTCTTTAACCCCCGAGATATTGCTTACTTCACCGATCTTGAAGTAATCTTTATTTTTAGGATCATGCTCCATCATCTTTTGATGATGCTACTGTTTTATTTTCTTTTAGCAGTTTCTTTAAAGAGGTGCCGGCACGGTAAACTATTACCTTGCGTGCAGATATCATCATCGGCTTATCTGTCTGAGGATTCCTTCCCAGCCTTTCTTTCTTTGCCCTTGCATAAAAAGTCCCTATGCCTTTTATTTTAACCTTTTCTCCGTTGATGATGCCATCCTTTATGAGATCGAAAAAAGTATCGACTATCTCTGTTGCATCCTTCTTTGAAAATCCTATGTTCCTATATATAATTTCTGCAAGTTCAGCTTTGGTCACTGCCATACAAGCCTCCTTTATACTTTCAACGTAACTTTATAATGAGCCGTTATCGTATCCCGGATAACCTTCATAAGGTCATCGACCGTTTCATCGGTCAGCGTCCTGTCTTCCGCCCGGAAAATAAATCTATACGTTATACTATGCTCTGATATATTATTTTTGTCAACATATAGATCAAAAGGAAAAACTTCCGAGAGCAGAGGTATATTGAGACTTCGCACCGTATTTATAATATCCAGAGATAAAAGTGACACGGGCTTTACCATGGAAAGATCCCTGGAAATAAAAGGATATTTAGGAACAGCGGTGTACTGGCTGTAAAGGGAAGCTTTTAAAAGTAACGGATCGGCATAAATATCAAAAACGAATATCCGCTGTTTTATATCGTACTTGCGCAATATATTTTCTGCCACTTCGCCGGCAAATCCTATTTGCGTATCCCCGCATTTCAGAAATACGGTGTTGTTTTTCGCAAGCAAATTTGAGGAACCGGCCTCTCCTGTAATTCCATCCCTTATTTTCAGCTGCCCGGCTATACCTTCGGCAACACCGGTAACATCGAAAATATCTACCCGCTCATCCGGATAAGACCACCTGAACGGAAATCTCCTGCCGGTGAGAAGTCCGGCGATGTGAACGTGCTCATCATAACCGTTTTTTTTCGGGAGATACACCTTGCCTATTTCAAACAGCCTCTGGTCATCGATCTGTCTGAAGATGTTGTACTGGGCATTTTTAATGAGCATCGGCAGAAGACTTGTCCGCATAAGGAAGGTCTGCTCATTAATGGGGTTCGAAAGCCTTATAGCTTCGCCTCCGATTATCGAGTGATCCTCCTCGCTTGAGAAGCTGTAGTTTATGACTTCATCGAATCCCGCCGATAAAAGATACTCCCGTACCAATTTTGTATAGATATAATCGGGAGGCAGTGGGACGTTGTAAGCCTGTCTTTCCGGAAGTATCGACGGTATTTTATCGTAACCTATAAGTCTCGCTATTTCTTCTCCGAGATCAACGGCTTGAACAATATCCAGTCTGAACGATGGAGGCTCTACCGAGAGCGTTTTGGGACGGATCCTTTTTACGGTACAGTGCGTAGATTCCAATATTGACTGAACTTTTTTTATATTCAGCGGACACCCGATGATCGTCTGGAGCGTATCGGTCGAAACAACGATTTTCCGCTTCTTAAATCTTGTGGTACAATTATCGATGAGCTTATAGACTGCTGCTCCCGTCATCTGAGAGATCAGGGAAGACGCATAATCCGATGCCAGTTTTGGAAGCAGGGGGTCCACTCCCCTCTCAAACCTGTAATCCGCTTCTGACAATATGCCTAAACTCCGTTCCGCCCTTCGGATGACGGATGGAGAAAAAATGGCACTCTCAAGCAATACCTGGTCAGTGTGTTCCGTTATACCGCTGTATTTACCGCCCATGACCCCTGCAATGGCAATGGGTTTCGTTTCATCAGCAATAACGAGCGTCTGCTGGGAAAGCATACGTTCCTGGTCGTCGAGTGCGATAAACTTCTCATTATTCGCACGTCGTATGATAACAGAATTTCCATCGATCTTCTTTCTATCGAATGCGTGTAACGGCTGGCCTACACCGAACATAACGTAATTGGTTATATCAACAATGTTGTTTATGCTATTCTGTTCTATCTTGCCGAGCATTATTCTCATCCATAAGGGAGAAGGTCCTACCTTCACCCCGGATATAAGCCTCAAGGTATATCTCGGACAGTCACTGGATGATTCTATCTTTACCTTGAATGCCCCATTTTGCGCATCGTATTTTTTTTCACTCAATTCAAAAGAAGGATATATAATTTTTAGACGAAAAAGTGTGGCTATCTCCCTTGCCAGGCCAAGATGACTGAGGACATCAGGCCTGTTTGGGGTAACGGCAACATCCAGAATCCAGTCATCCAGTCCAAGGAGCGATTTAACATCGCTGCCCGGTGCAATGGATTCATCAAAAAAAATAACATCACGGTTATTGCCGGGTATTCCGAGTTCGTCCTCTGAAATGATCATCCCGGATGAGCGCTCTGATTTTATGTCTGCCTCTTCTATCATCCTGCCACCGGCTACCGTTGCTCCCGGAGGCGCATACGCTACCTTCATCCCCTGAACCAGTCCTTTTGCCCCGGTAACGGTTGTAAATAACCTGTCCCCGGTAGCAACGTTTGCAACGGACAGGTTATCGGCATGCGGATGGGGTTTTATATCCTGGATTACAGCTGTTACTATGCCGCTGATATCCGTAAAGATCCTTTTAAAGGATTCAACCTCAAGTCCCGATATCGTGAGCTTATGGGAAAGATCTTCAACCGACGGTATCTTGTGAAGGAACTGTTGCAGCCACTTGTACGAGTACAGCATGCCTATTGCCTCAAAAACCTGAGATCGTTCTCGAAAAACATTCTGAGATCACCGATGTTATATTTTAACATTGCAAGCCTCTCAATCCCTATACCAAAGGCAAACCCCGTATAAATATCCGTATCATACTTCACCTTTTTAAAGACTTCGGGATGAACCATACCGGCGCCGAGTATTTCGAGCCAGCCGGACGTTTTACAGACCCTGCACCCTTTGCCGTTGCAGAATATACATCCGATATCGACCTCGGTGCTTGGTTCTGTAAACGGGAAATAACTCGGTCTGAATCTTATCTTCGTAGCAACCCCGAAGAATGCTTTTAAAAAGGCCTCCAGTACTCCCTTGAGATGCGTCATACTGATGCCTTTATCGACCAGCAGCCCCTCTACCTGGTGGAACATGGGTGTATGGGTAAGATCCCAGTCCCTTCTAAAAACCCTGCCTGGAGCTATGATGCTTACCGGTGGCCTGCTTTTTTCCATCGTTCTTATCTGTACCGGGGATGTCTGCGTTCTTAAAAGAAACCCGCCGGGAAGATAGAAGGTGTCCTGCATGTCCCGTGCAGGGTGGTCCTCCGGCATGTTCAGGGCTTCAAAATTATAGTAATCAAGCTCGATCTCCGGACCTTCTGCGATCGAAAAGCCCATCGTTGTAAATATGGACACGACTTCTTCCAATACTTTTGTAATAGGATGGGCATGCCCATGATTTATTCCCCTTCCGGGCAGAGTAATATCAACCGCCGCCGGTGCATTTGCTGTTGCAGTTTTACTTTTAAGCTCGATAGTTTTATTTTCTAAAAGGTCGTGAAGGTGCTGTTTTACGAGGTTTGCTTCTTTACCAAACACAGCCCTGTCCTGGGGGGATAATCCGGAAAGATTTTTAAAAAGTGCCGTCAATGCCCCTGAGGCCCTGCCGAAATATTTTATTCTGAATACCTCCAGCTTCTCGGCCGTATCCATGTCGGATAATTCTTTTTCTGCCTGTTGTTTTAAATGATTTAATTGATCAACTATCTCATGGAGAGGTGGCATAACTCATGCCACCTCTGAGCATTGTAACTCTTCCCTACGTTCCTGCACGCCGAAAGTAGCGTTTAATTCCAAGTACATTTCGAATACCTCGCTCCCTATCAGCTCTGGGTGTTGTTTTTAACCTCTACTTTTGGTTCCTCATAAACCGGCTCGATACCGAGCTTAACCTCACTGTACTCCTCATGTCCCGTGCCTGCGGGTATAAGCCTTCCCATGAGGATGTTCTCTTTCAGACCTCTGAGATGATCAACCTTGCCCATAATCGAGGCCTCGGTCAATACCTTGGTAGTATCCTGGAATGAAGCGGCAGAAAGGAAACTGTCTGTACTTAAAGAAGCCTTTGTAATACCTATCAGCATTGGCTCTGCTACAGCAGGCTTCCCGTTTTTAGTTATGATCTTTTGGTTTGCTTCTTCAAAGTTATATTTTTCTACGTGTTCACCCGGAAGGAAGATCGTATCTCCCGACTCGTTTATCTTAATCCTCCGTACCATTTGCCGTACAATAACCTCTATATGCTTATCATTTATTTTGACACCCTGATACCGGTAAACCTCCTGAATCTCATTCACAAGGAATTTCGCCAGTTCTTTTACACCGAGTACGCGGAGTATATCGTGAGGATTTACCAGACCATCGGTCAGCGGCTCTCCTGCTTTCACATGATCTCCGTCCTGGACATTTATATGTCTGCCCTTGCTGATATGGTATGTTGTAGATTCACCGATAGCCGGGGCTACGATTACCGTCGTTTTACCCTTCAGATCGTCGCTAAAATGCACGGTCCCGTCGATCTCGGAAATAACTGCTGAGTCCTTTGGTTTCCGTGCTTCAAACAGATCGACAACCCTTGGCAGACCGCCTGTTATGTCCTTTGTTTTTGTTGTTTCGCGCGGTATCTTGGCAAGCATGTCCCCCGCCTTTACCTTTTCCCCGTCTTTTACAACAAGCTCTGCTTTTAGAGGCAGGGATATAAATACCGGCGTGTTGGTTCCGGGTATCTTTACGGTAACGCCATTCTCGTTTACTATTGAAATATGAGGTCTCTTATCCGGATCTTTTGACTCTATGATCATCTTTGTCGATCTTCCGGTCTGTTCATTCCACGTCTCTTCAACGGTAACACCTTCTTCTATGTCGCCGTACCGTACGATACCACCAGCCTCGGTTAATATCGGACTTGCATAGGGATCCCAGGAAGCAATCACATCCCCCACCTTTATCTTTGAACCGTCCTCTGCATTGAGGTTCGCTCCATAAACAATCTTATAACGTTCCTTTTCTCTCCCGCTGTCTTCGGCTATAATTACTTCTCCATGCCTGTTCATTACAATGATAGTGCCGTTTTCCTTTTTCACTGTTTTTAGTCCTACAAACTTGGCAATACCGTCATACTTCGCCTCAAGGGAACTCTGCTCAACCTTTCTGCTTGCAGTACCTCCGACATGGAATGTCCTCATGGTAAGCTGGGTACCGGGTTCGCCGATTGACTGGGCGGCTATAACACCTATCGCCTCGCCAATATCGACCAGTTTACCCCGTGCAAGATCCTGGCCATAACATTTTGCACAAACCCTTCCTCCCTTTGATCTGCAGGTAAGGACCGACCGTATGACAACGCTTTCAACTCCGGCATCTTCTATCTTTTTTACCAGTTCATCCGTGATCAGTTCATTTGCTTTCACCAGAACTTCACCGGAGAATGGATCGACAACATCCGTAAGAACGACCCTCCCGATGATTCTCTCTCCCAGCGACTGAACAACCTCACCGTCAACAATAAGCGGCGTTATAACAATACCGTCGAGTGTACCGCAGTCGATCTCTTCAATGATTGCATCCTGAGCCACATCGACAAGTCTTCTGGTAAGGTATCCGGAGTTCGACGTTTTCAGTGCAGTGTCTGCAAGTCCTTTTCGTGCACCATGCGTTGATATAAAATATTCGAGTACGTTCAGACCCTCTCTGAAGTTTGAAAGTATCGGGGTTTCCATAATATCGCCCGATGGTTTTGTCATAAGTCCCCTCATACCCGCAAGCTGTTTTATCTGTTCGTCGCTGCCACGTGCTCCTGAATCTGCCATGATATAGATCGGGTTGAAGCTCGGTACTTTTCTCATAACGCCGTCCCGCATAACCTGAACATCTCCTGCAATCTCTTTCTTCATTTCAACCGCTACACTCTCACTGGTCCTTGCCCAAATATCGATGATCTGGTTGTGTTTCTCTCCGGCGGAGAGCAGCCGTTCATTTGCACGTTCTATGATCTGTTGTACCTCTTCGCTCGCCTTCTTGATGATCTCAGCTTTTTTGGGCGGTATTTTCATGTCATTGATAGATATTGAAATACCGGCCTCTGTTGCCATCCTGAACCCTATGTCCTTTAACCGGTCTGCGAGAAGGATGGTCTCCTTTTCGCCCGCAACCTTGTAGCAGAATTCTATCAGGTTGGCGATCTCCTTCTTCCCCATAACCTTATTGATGCTGTCAAACGGGATTACCGCAGGTAATATGTCTATCAGCAGGCTGCGTCCCACGGTCGTATCGTACCGTTTTCCGTTAAATCTTAATTTTATCTTGGCATGGAGATCCACAACCTTCAGTTCATAGGCTATTCTGACTTCCTCATGACTTGAAAAATGTTTACCTTCCCCTTTTACGTACGTGCTGGGCTTTGTCATGTAGTACAATCCGAGTACGATATCCTGGGTTGGATTTATAATCGGCTTTCCATTGGCAGGCGAGAGGATATTGTTGGTCGACATCATGAGTATCCTTGCCTCTGTCTGCGCTTCTATGGACAGAGGGACGTGGACAGCCATCTGGTCACCGTCAAAATCCGCATTGAACGCCGGACATACGAGCGGGTGCAGTTGTATTGCCTTACCCTCGACCAGTATGGGTTCAAATGCCTGGATACCGAGTCGGTGAAGTGTCGGCGCCCTGTTCAGAAACACAGGATGTTCCGTTATCACTTCCTCAAGCACATCCCATACTTCCGGTTTTTCCTTCTCTACCATTTTCTTTGCCGTCTTTATCGTGGTTGCATACCCATACTCTTCAAGCTTATTGTACACAAACGGCTTAAAGAGTTCCAATGCCATCTGTTTCGGTATGCCGCATTGCTGTAGTTTTAATTCCGGTCCAACGACGATAACGGACCTTGCAGAGTAATCCACCCTTTTTCCGAGCAGGTTCTGTCTGAATCTGCCGTGTTTGCCGCGTATCGTTTCACTGAGAGACTTTAATTCCCTCCGGTTAGCCGATGTTACGACCTTGCCTCTCTTGCCGTTGTCGATAAGAGCATCCACAGCCTCTTGCAGCATTCTCTTTTCATTCCTGATGATTATGTCCGGTGCGTCTATCTCGAGGAGTTTCTTCAATCTGTTGTTCCTGTTGATTATTCTCCTGTAGAGATCGTTAAGGTCGGCCGATGCAAAGCGTCCTCCCTCAAGATGAACAAGCGGTCTGAGCTCAGGAGGTAAGACCGGTAAAACATCAAGGACCATCCACTCGGGCTTATTACCGGATAATCTGAATGCCTCGACTATCTTCAGCCTCTTTGCAAGCTTTTTTCTCTTTTGATCCGAATTTGTGGTCTTCAGATCTTTATTAAGGTCTTTCGACAGCTTATCGAGGTTGATCCGGCCGAGCAGTTCCTTGACAGCCTCAGCTCCCATCTTCGCGGTAAACCCTGTGGGCCCATACTCTTTCATCAGTTGAAGATAGGTCTCTTCTTTCAACAGTTCTTTTTCCTTTAAAGGAGTATTCTTAGAATCTATCACGATGTATGATTCAAAATAAACAACTCTCTCCAGTTCCCTTGCAGTAAGGTTGAGAAGATTACCTATCGGACTGGGTACGTTCTTCAGAAACCAGATATGGGCAACAGGGGTTACAAGTTCTATATGTCCCATGCGTTCTCTTCTGACCTTTGACTGAATAACTTCTACACCGCATTTTTCACACACTACTCCTCTGTGCTTCATACGTTTATACTTACCGCACAAACATTCGTAGTCCTTTATTGGTCCGAAAATTTTGGCACAGAATAAGCCATCCCTTTCAGGCTTGAAAGTCCTGTAATTAATAGTCTCCGGCTTTTTTACCTCTCCATGTGACCAGCTCCGTATCTTTTCAGGCGAAGCTATACCAATCTTTACTGCCGCTATCTCACTTGGATTTTTAGGCTTTTCATGCAGGAAAAAACCTTCTTCCATGGTAACCTCCTATGCTTACTCTAATTGGTCCTTATCTATCAAATCTATATCCAGAGCCATGCTCTTGAGTTCCCGAACGAGTACGTTAAACGACTCAGGTATACCCGGCTCAAAATTATACTTGCCCTTCGTAATAGAATCAAAGATCCTTGTTCTGCCTATGATATCGTCGGACTTCACCGTCATCATCTCCTGCAATGAATATGCAGCACCATAGGCTTCAAATGCCCATACCTCCATTTCTCCAAGCCTCTGTCCTCCAAATTGAGCTTTTCCTCCGAGAGGCTGTTGCGTAACGAGAGAGTAGGGTCCTGTGGATCTCGCATGTATCTTTTCCTCTACAAGATGATGGAGTTTCAACATGTACATGACGCCAACGGTAATTCTTGCCCTGAACGGCTCACCGGTCCTGCCGTCATAGAGGTTGATCTGACCATCCTCCGGAAGATTGGCGAGTTTCAGTAATTCCTTTATCTCTTTTTCCGTGGCACCGTTGAAAACCTCCGTGGTAATCTTAATGCCCTTTTTCATCTTCCGCGCAAACTCCAAAATATCATCATCGTTCATTTCGTCGACATATTTCAAAACTTCGCTGTTTTTGTATACGTCCCTCAGATATTCCCGTATTTCTTTCGGACTATAGTTGTCTTCTATATATTCCTGCAGCTGTTCTCCCAGACTCTTTGCAGCCCAGCCAAGATGTGTCTCCAGTATCTGCCCGACATTCAATCTTGAAGGAACTCCCAGTGGATTTAAAACAATATCAACAGCCCTGCCGTCCGGCAGGAACGGCATATCCTCTACCGGCACTATCTTCGATACAACTCCTTTATTTCCGTGCCTGCCCGCCATTTTGTCGCCGGCATATAATTTCCGTTTCGTGGCTATAAAGATCTTCACCAGCTTGAATACGCCGACAGGAAGTTCATCGCCCCGCTTCAGCCTGTTTATCTTCTGCTCGAATATCGACTTGATCATATCCTTTTGCTCGATGGTTGATTCTATAATCTTCGCAACCTTGTCCTGAAGCTTGGAACCGGCCGTGAAAGTTACAGCTGCCCATTTCTCTATCGGCAGCTTATCGATAATCTCTTTCGTTATAACATCTCCGTGCTTGAGGTGGATCTTTCTCCTCTCATCGGAGAATTTTTCGCTGACCTTTTCATCGAGCAGCAGCTTCATCAGGTGTTCCTTCATGGTGTCTTCTATGATACTCAACTCCTCTTCCTGATCGGTGTGCAATTTTGAAAGTTCCTGATCTTTTGTCTTATCCTTGTCAGGCGCACTCTTTCTCGAAAATATTTTGACATCAACAACGGTGCCGTGAACTCCCGGCTTCACCCGTAAAGAGGTATCTTTAACATCTCCTGCCTTGTCGCCAAAAATAGCCTTGAGCAGCCGTTCCTCGGGTGTCGGCTGTGATTCACCCTTTGGAGTAACCTTGCCGACAAGAATATCACCGGGTTTGACTTCAGCGCCAATCCGTACAATACCGCTTTCGTCAAGATCCCGCAGGCTGTCATCGCTTACATTGGGGATATCTCTGGTTATTTCCTCTCTCCCGACCTTTAGTTCTCGTGCCGCACATTCATATTCTTCAATATGAATAGAGGTAAAAACATCTTCCTTGTTTATTTTCTCGCTTACCAGGATGGAGTCTTCATAGTTGTACCCCCCCCATGGCATAAACGCGACTACTACATTTCTTCCCAGTGCAAGCTCTCCGTTTGCTACAGCAGCGCCGTCGGCAATGATATCTCCCTTCCGGACACGCTGGCCTACCTGCACCGTGGGGACCTGATTCAAACAGGTTCCCTGATTCGACTTCTGGAACTTATGCAGATTGTATATCTTGACCGTAGGACCTTTAGCCTTATTACTGTACTGGACAACAATCTTCCGTGCATCAACCGATGTTACGGTACCATCGTCATCAGCCACAATAACAACGCCGGAGTTCCTCGCTACATAACTTTCGATGCCTGTTGCAACAAGAGGGGCTTCCGTTTTGATAAGAGGGACGGCCTGCCTCTGCATGTTTGATCCCATTAATGCCCTGTTCGCATCATCGTGTTCCAGAAATGGTATTAATGCTGCCGCCGCTGAAACCAGCTGAGCCGGAGACACGTCCATGAAATCGACCTCGTCCTTGTGGACCATCAGGAAATCTCCATTCCTCCGTGCTGCGACATAATCTTCGATAATCCTGTTTTTACCATCAAGCATTGTGTTTGCCTGAGCTATTGTTTTGTTCTCCTCGTCGATTGCCGAAATGTACATAATTTCATCCGTTGCGACGCCATCCTTCACTACCCTGTACGGCGTCCTCAAAAAACCGAATTCATCCACCCTCGCATAGGTACTCATGGATGCGATCAAACCGATATTGGGACCTTCCGGCGTTTCAATCGGACATATCCTGCCATAGTGGGTCGTATGGACGTCCCTGACCTCAAAACCTGCACGTTCCCGTGTTAAACCACCAGGACCAAGTGCCGATAACCTTCTTTTGTGCGTAATCTCGGCAAGAGGGTTGGTTTGGTCCATAAACTGGGAAAGCTGACTACCGCCGAAAAATTCTTTAATTGCAGCAGTAACGGGTTTCGGATTGATCAGTTCTGAAGGCATCAATGTCTGCAGATCGTGCGTAAATTTCTCTTTTACCGTTTTTGCCATCCTTAAAAGTCCGAGTTTAAACTGATTTTCAAGGAGTTCACCAACCGTTCTCACCCTCCTGTTACTGAGGTGATCTATATCGTCTACATCACCCCTGCCGTTTTTGAGTTCAAACAGGTACTTCACGGTATCGATGATGTCCTCTTTTGTAAGAGTCGTAATATCGAGAGATATGTTCTTGCCCAATCTGCTGTTGATCTTTAATCTGCCTACCCGCGTAAGGTTGTATCTCGATTTTGTGAAAAACATATCTTCAAAAAAGAACTGGGCTATTTCAGGAGTGTAGGACTCGTTCGGTTTTAATTTCGAATAAAACTCTTCTATTGCTTCTTGTTTCTCTTTGATCCTGTCAAGCAGTAATGTTTCCCGTATACTGCCATTTATAGAAATATTATCAAAATAGATAAACTGCAATTTGTCTATCTTGCTGTCAACGATGTTCTCGAACGTTTCCCGTGTAATGGCTTCGTTGCATTTCAGCAGTACTTTCCCTTTATCATCCGTTACATCCTGCACGGACACCCTGCCGTCGATGTCTTCATATTTTACGGTCAGGTACTTTACCTTATGAGAGATTATTCTCTTCGCCAGATTACGACTGATCTTTGTCCCGGCTGGTACAATAATGTCTCCGGTTGACGGATCTTTGATGTCAACGCTGAATCTTCTGTTTAAAAGCAGATCGTAATCGGGTTCAAGCACGATACTGTCATCTTTTATCTTTATTGATTCCGTTTTATAGAACTTCCGTAGTATCTCTTCCTCGGTATATCCCAGCGCTTTCAGAACGACGGTTGCGTAAAATTTCTTCTTCTTATCGACCTTGACATACATGATATCTTTTTGATCAAACTCAAAATCAAGCCATGAGCCTTCGTAGGGAATTATACGGGCCATATAAGCGGGCCTTCCTGTGCTCTGAATTTTGAGTTTGTCGTATTCGAAAAACACGCCTGGTGAACGGTGCAGCTGACTTACGATAACCCTCTCTATGCCGTTTATTATAAATGTACCGTTTGAGGTCATAATGGGCAGATCCCCAAAAAAGACCTCCTGCTCTTTTATATCCCTGACTGTTTTGGTTTTTGTCTCAGGATCGACATCTTTCAGGATCAGCCGTACCATGATCTTCATGGGCATCGTATAGGTTAACCCCTTTTCCTTACACTCATCAACATCATACGCAGGGGGATCGAGTATATATCTGACAAATTCCAGAGAAGCGGTTTCATTATAATCCTTTATCGGGAAAACAGCATTAAATGCCGCCTGCAACCCATAATTTTTACGATCTTCGGGATTTGTATCGGTTTGTAAAAACTGACGAAAAGAATTTAATTGTACCTCGATAAGATCAGGGATATCCATTAACGTCTGGAATTTCCTGAAATCTTTTCTCAATACAGTTAATTTATTTAAGTCTTTGGTGGTCATAGTATTAATTACCTCCCTCAAGGAATAAAATAGTAAATCAAAACACACCCCAAACTCTGGGAGTAAAAACTCTCAAAGAATATCCTCCGGGAAAGATAGGAGATATGAAGTATGAAGCTGTTAATGGTTATTTAATCTCTACCTTTGCTCCAACTGCCTCAAGCTGCTGTTTTATTTTTGCCGCATCTTCCTTTGACACACCTTCTTTTACAACCTTTGGAGCACCTTCAACAAGTTCTTTAGCTTCTTTCAGTCCAAGGTTCGTTATAACTCTGATCTCCTTGATCACTTTGATCTTCTCTGCACCGGCTGTTGCAAGTGTCACGGTAAACTCGTTCTTTTCCTCTTCCGGTTGCGCCTGTTGCGCTCCCTGAGCCGCTGCCGGAGCAGCCGCACCCATGACAGGCATTGCTGCAGCTTTAATCCAGAATTTATCTTCCAATGCCTT
>DAHXOM010000062.1 GCA_027364825.1 bacterium
AAGGCAGGATTCCCGGTTTCCGCAAAAGTAGCTGAAAGCGCATAATTCTTCGTTTTAATGTCCGGCTGTACTACCACCTTTTACCCTTACCAGTTTAATTTTTTATAATCATTACGCTTGCCTTTAACGGTTAGCCGGTAAGTGCCGGGCGGTTAAAGGAGATTGGTTTCGTTTTATTGTTTTCTTCATTAATAAGTAAAACTTACGGTCTGCTCAGATGCAAGCCTGGCATTTACCGGCTTGTTAGGGTGGCGTTGTGAGCGTTGGCAGCTCTGGCAGGCACTTGCAGATAGCATTCATCAGCCGGTTTTGTATATTTTGTTCATACAAAACCGCGGATGCTATATGCAAGTGCCGGGAGCGAGGGCCGCGGGAACCCTTTTCTTTTTATCTGTCAGCCCGATAAAATCCGGAATTGCATCGACAACACTAATTATCAAATATTTAGGCAGACAATGCACCCTAACGGGAGTCTGTGTAAAAGCTAACTTTCTCCGGATAAGGATACGGGACAATCCCATGTATCGTCGATTTAAGACCACAATAATTTATCATTTAGCAAAATGCATAAGATCTGCTCCTGAAAAAATAATGGTCTATAAAGCTTAAAAACAGCCTCGTTTCTGACCAAGAATCAGACAAACAGCACTCTCTCAGTGCTTTAATAAACTCCCTCACTCCAAGAATCGAGATACAACGGGTCAGGTTGTATCCAATAAAGTGCAATCCTGTCTCTCCAAGTATCTTTTCTTTACCCCTCAGGTTGGTATGTGTGTAACCCCGTTGTCGTTTCAGGGTCCCGTACATATGCTCCGCTATCTGTTGTCGTTTACGGTAATAATCAGGATTATCATTTACTCTCTTTGCATTGGCTTCGATTGCATCAGCATTTTCGTTCCTGTCAATAGCCCTTCCGTTTTTCTCACCCTGGGTGCATTGTTGCCGAGACAGACATGTTTTGCAGTCTTTTGTAACATATCGCCTGAACTTGTAGCCTGTACCTTCCTTGTGGTGCTTTTCGCTATGCTGATACCAGTTGTTGTTCGTTCGCAATATACTTCCCTGCGGACAGGTGTAGGTATCTGATTCCTTGTCGTAGGTAAACATCGATATGGGATAAAGTCCTATATCTTTGGTTGACGGCTCCTTTGGTGATACAAATGTTGTTATGTTGTTATCAATACACTGCTGAATCTGGTCTCCCGTATGATAGCCCTTATCTGCCAGAACATTCATCCTCTCAACTTTCAGGAGCTCCTTTGTACTGAGCGCCACAGGAGCCAGGGCATGTGTGTCATTAACATCTCCTGTATCATATTCAACCAGGAGCTTGTGTTTAGAGTCTGATGATGCCTGTATATTATATCCAACGTTTACTATGTTACGATGCATGACAACTGAGCGTGAATCAGGATCGGTAATTGAGATCTGTTCATTACCACTCTCTTGCAGATCTTTTTGTATCCGGGTGTATTTTTGTTTCTTTTCCCGGCGTTCGGCAAGTTTTGCTTCTGCCTCTTTCCTGTCTTCCTCGCTGTCGCAGGTGTCTAGTAAGGTCTCGTAATTATTTATCTGTTTATCGATGTACTCAATATGATGTTTAAGTTTATTTGAATTGAAATTGTTTTTCAGTGAGTTGCTGGCCCTGATCTTGAATGAGTCTATTGCAACAGTCTCTCCGTCAATTAATTTCCATTCCTTCAACATCCATACGAATCTGCGGAATACCTCCCTGAATGCCTTGGGGTGGTTCTTTCTGAAGTTGGCAATTGTCTTGTATTTTGGACGCAGCCCAGATACCAGCCACATTGCTTCAATATTTGTCTGGGCTTCCCGTTCCAGTTTCCTTGTGGTGCTTATCCCATGCCTGTAACCATAAAGATAGAGCTTAAGAAGAGCTGATGGAGGATAGGGTGGGCATCCTTCATCATGGCATTCAACATTAGCAAACCCAAAGCTCTTAAGATCAATGGAATCCACAAAGACATCAACAACCCGGACAAAGGAATCAGCAGCAATAGCACTCTCGAGGCTGAACATGAACATCTGATTTCGCTCTTCTCCTTGTTTGTGTTGCATGACTTGATTGTATTATTATAATAATCAAGTTACTACAAATAAATAACTAAGCCAATTAATTGGAGTTTAGGTTATTAACAACAAACGGCAGTTTTTGCACAGTCTGACGGTTGACAATATGAAACGGTTGGGTTTTCGGGCTGCGTTCCTATCCACCGAGGAAAAAGCTGAAGCGGGAACCAAACCCTCGCAAACCACTGAACCCCAACTGTTTTATATTGTGTGTTATGCTTTGTTATTTTATTTCTGACAATACTTTTTT
>DAHXOM010000063.1 GCA_027364825.1 bacterium
AAGGCAGATCTGCCAAAAAAAGAACCGGATATCCTCAAATTCTGGGAGGATAATGCTATTTATTAAAAGATTATCAATAAAAACAACTCCGGCGCAACATTTATGCTGCACGACGGACCGCCGTATGCAAACGGTCACATACATATAGGCCACGCGCTCAATAAGATCTTAAAAGATATCATCATCAAGGACAAGGCAATGCACGGTTACAGGGCAGAGTATGTGCCCGGCTGGGACTGTCACGGCCTGCCTATTGAGCATAACGTTGATAAAGCCCTGGGACAGAAAAAGCATACCATGTCGAAACTCGAGATTCGCAGGGAATGCAGAAAGTTTGCTCAGCAATTTGTTGATATACAGAGGCAGGAGTTTATACGGCTCGGGGTCCTCGGCAGGTGGGAAGATCCTTATCTTACCATGAATTACGGATATGAGTCTGCGATCGTCGGGGAACTGTCAAAGATTATGCGCAACGGTTATGTTTACAAGGGGAAAAAGCCCGTTTACTGGTGTGCTCACGACGCTACCGCGCTTGCAGAGGCAGAGGTTGAATACGAGAACCACGTGTCTCCTTCTGTTTATGTACGGTTCAGGGTAAAGGATGACAAAGGGAAGCTGCCGGCGGTTTTAAAAGATAAAAATGTTTATTTTGTCATATGGACGACAACACCGTGGACACTGCCCGCAAACCTCGCTATCACCGTGCATCCGGATCTTGAGTATGTCGGGTTCAGCGTCGGTGAAAATATCTATATTGTGGCTCAACCGCTTCTTGCGGGTTTGAAGGAGAATATCGATGGCTGGAAACAGGGAGAGGTTGCTGCAGCGTTTCAGGGGCATACACTGGAAGGCATCATTGCCTCGCACCCATTTTACAGCAGGGACTCCCTTATTACGCTCGGGGATTATGTTACCACTGATATAGGTACAGGTTGTGTTCATACCGCACCCGGTCACGGCGCAGACGATTACCAGACCGGAGAGCGGTACGGGCTTGAGGTTTATTCCCCGGTGGACAAGTACGGTAAATTTACAAAGGATGTGGAGTTTTTTGGCGGCAAATTTGTGTTTGATGCCAATAAAGAGATAATAGAAAAGCTCAAAGAAAACGGTGCGCTGTTAAAACAGCAGGACTACCCGCATTCATACCCGCACTGCTGGCGGTGCAAAAAGCCCGTGATAACAAGGGCCACGGAGCAGTGGTTTATCTCTGTTGAAAAGCATGACTTGAGAAAAGAAGCACTCAAGGCAATAGATAAAGTGGCATGGATACCTTCGTGGGGCAAGGACAGAATACAGGGCATGCTCGAAACAAGACCGGACTGGTGTATATCCAGGCAGCGCGTGTGGGGTGTTCCGATCCCTGTATTTTACTGCAAGCAGTGCGGCGAAAGTATTGCCGACCCGGACGTGGCTTTGCATGTTTCGGAGCTGTTTCAAGAAAAGGGCGCGGATATCTGGTTTGAAAAGCAGGCGGATTTCTTCGTGCCGCAGGGTTATCATTGTCCAAAATGCAAAGGTGAAACATTTGAAAAGGAAGAGAACATACTCGATGTATGGTTTGATTCGGGTGTAAGCCATGCTGTTGTTCTGAAGCGAACCGATGGGTTGACATGGCCTGCCGATCTATACCTCGAAGGCAGTGATCAGCACAGGGGATGGTTCCAGTCAACGCTCCTCACATCCATAACAGCTGGACACGGTATACCGTACCGGTCAGTACTTACCCATGGATTCGTTGTAGATGAAAAAGGAAGAAAGATGAGCAAGCAGGTCGGCAACGTTGTTGCTCCGCAGGAGGTTATCGATAAGTACGGGGCCGATGTCCTCAGGCTCTGGGTCTCGGCTGAGGATTTCAGAGGGGATGTAAGTGTTTCAAAGGACATACTGGAGCGTTTAAAAGAGGCTTACCGGAAGATCAGAAACACAATAAAGTTTATACTCGGAAACCTGTACGATTTCGATCCGAAAAAAGACAGGATAGACTACAAGGATATGCGTGCCGTTGATCTGTATATGCTGAACAAGACAACAGAGCTCGTTAAAAGAATAGACAGGGCTTATCAGGAGTATGATTTCCACGTTGTTTACCATATGATCCTTGATTTTTGCGTTGTTGATCTGAGTTCGTTCTATCTGGACATCCTCAAGGACAGATTGTATGTATCAAAATCCAGTTCACCGGCAAGACGTGCCGCACAAACAGTGCTGTACGATATCCTGGTTTCTCTTGTTACCATGCTTGCACCGGTATTGTCCTTTACGGCAGAAGAGGCTTGGAAATATATACCGGGCAGGCAAACGGAAAGTATCTTTTTAACGGATCAATTACAGAAGGCCGTATTCCCTGAGAAAGACGGTATTATTTATCAGGATTACGAGAGATTGAGATTGATAAGAAACGAGGTAAACAAGGCCCTTGAAATACAGCGGGCAAACAAGACAATCGGTTCATCGCTGGAGGCGTTGGTTGTTGTTCAGGCTGGAAAACAGGATTATGGATTACTGGAAAAATATAAAAGTACCCTGACCGAGCTATTTATTGTTTCCCAGGTCGAATTAAAAGAGGGGGCAGATCCCCTGAACGTACAGATACACAAGGCACAGGGAGAAAAGTGTGAGAGATGCTGGAATTATTCGGATTCCGTGGGTAAGGATGCACAGCATCCGGCGTTGTGCGAAAGATGTGTTGAGGCAATAAGCTGATGATCCCCTTCAGACAAAGAATCACCAATCTTATTTTAATAGGCGCGGTTGTTGTACTGCTGGACCAGGTCACGAAATATCTGGTGGTCCAGTACCTTTCACAGCGGGTCGTCATCATTCCCGGGTTTCTTGATCTGGTGAGTGTTTACAACAGGGGTGTTGCCTTCGGTATGTTTAACAGCAGTCAATGTATATTCCGGACGACCTTACTCACCGTGCTGTCGATAGCTGTATTTGTGATACTGTTTTTCTTATATCTGTTTTCAAAGGACATGACGAGGCTCTCCATGGTTGCACTGTCCATGATTATGGGCGGTGCGGTTGGAAATGTCATCGACAGGATACGGCTTGGATATGTAGTTGATTTTATCGATGCGTATGTGAAGAGCGCTCACTGGCCTGCGTTCAATGTGGCGGACAGCGCAATAACCGTGGGTGCAATACTGCTTGCGATAGATCTGCTGTTCGCAGGCAAAAAGCAATCTGCAGATACCCCCCAAAACAAGAC
>DAHXOM010000077.1 GCA_027364825.1 bacterium
TTTCAACTGTTTTAAGTAACAACGCCTGTTGTTTCTCCGGACTTAAACCTTATACCTGCCGTGCAGGTATTCCCCGAGTGCAACTGCATTATTATGGACTTCGTCCTTTGCTGCGTACAGCAGGGTAACAACACCTTTGCGTGCATGCTCTGCAGTTACGCCGAGGAGCTCTTCTTTACCGGTCAGGGCGTCCAGCTCTTTGAAATACCGACGCTTGAACTCATCCCATTTTTCAGGCTCATGGCCGAACCATTTTCTCAAATCATTCCCCGGTGCAATCTCTTTCAACCACAGTTCAACCTTTGCGTCTTTCTTGCTCACCCCCCGCGGCCATAGTCTGTCGACCAGAATCCTGAAACCGTCCGCATCCGAGGGTTTCTCATATATTCTCTTTATTTTTACCATACCCACCCCTTCAGTATATCTTATTTCCTTTCGGCTGGAGCTGCAAGATGTTCTCTGAAAAACCGGACTTCGCGATTTGAGACCGTCACAAAGGTGTCGCCAATGTAGGGATCAAAATGGCCGCAGGGAATGCTGATCAACCGGGTGTTCGGCATCCTGGCAGCCGTTTTTTTGACAAACTCAAAGGGGATCAAAGAATCCCGCTCACCGGCTATAACCAGGGCAGGGCATTGGACCTTGCGTGCCCTTGTACTTGGATAATATAAAATCAGAGAAAGCATGGCCCTGGCCGGGGTGGTCATGTCCCAATCCACGATAGACGGTGGAACAAGACTCATAACACCGTCATAGCACTCCGGGGTTGAAAGTATGGCTATTTCACCGGGTTTACCAAAAGCGGGTATGTAGTAGGGTGACCGGAACGTAATCATACGCCATAGGTCCCGAAGGATTGCTGCGGTGGACCTGCCTATAAAACCCCAGCCGAGAACCTTCTTCATATTCCAGCTGGATGAAAGCCCGTTTACAAAGGGTACCTGAATAACTATAGCAGCGATATCGGGTTCTCTGGCTGCTACACAGAGCACATGGCCGCCGCTGTACGATGATCCCCACAGGCCTATCTTGCCGTGATCGATCCACCGGATCCTCCGGGCGTAGGCTATGGCAGAATGCCAGTCCTGAATATGCTTTTTGGGGGATATCAGACTGCGGGGATAGCCCTCACTGGTGCCAAAACCCCGGTAATCGAACAGCAAAACCGCGATTCCCTGGTTGACGAATTTTTCGGCAAACGGCTCCAGGCGAAAAGTTCTCAGCGCACCAAACCCGTGGGCCATGATGACCAGGGGAGGTTTTTCCACTGCTTCGGGCCGGTAGAGCCATGCTGCACATCTTTCACCATGGCTGATGAACTCAACATCTGTTCTGGTAAAGGTCATTTTTTATTACCCCCTTTTTTTATCGATTTGTTCATGAACAGCGGATATTCGGAGCTTAACATCGTTTTCAGGTTCATACAACTGGGTGTGGATGTTTACTAATCACCCGGTCTTTTTAATGAAAGGGCGGGAAACCCCGCCCTTTCATTAAATTTAACTCCATAACTTTTTACCTTTACGGCGCCTGTTCTGTAATATAGGCGTTTGTGGAAGAAGGTGTCGCTGTAGATGTACCTGGTGCTAATACTGTGTCAGCTCCGGTAATTGCTGTATTATTTATTGTTGCAGAGCTGTTTGCCGGGTTAACACTGGTTGATGCAGAAGATGCACCGCTTGATGGCTTAAAGCTCACAGAGCCATCTGCAGGAAGCCTCAGCACCCATGCATCAGTATCACCCGCGCCGAAGGAGTCGGTATACCCTGCCACGATATACCCGCCATCTGTGGTCTGCTGGATAGAGTAAGCATAATCAGTGCCTGCCCCGCCGTAGGTCTTCTGCCATGCGATTGTGCCATCGCTGTTGAGCTTGAGCACCCATGCATCATAATCACCTGCACCGAAGGAGTCGGTATACCCTGCCACGATGTACCCGCCATCTGCGGTCTGCTGGATAGACTGAGTATAATCAGTACTTGCCCCACCGTAGGTCTTCTGCCATGCTACTGTGCCATCGCTGTTGAGCTTGAGCACCCATGCATTATAACCACCTGCACCAAAAGAGATTGTATATCCTGCCACGATGTACCCACCATCTGCGGTCTGCTGGATAAACTGAGCAATATCAGTGCTTGCCCCACCGTAGGTATTTACCCATGCAATAAGGCTCTGTGCTATGTTGCTATAAGCAGAAAAGCCTGCATCATTGAATGCACGCACACGATAATAATATGCAGTGCCCTTTGCAAGCCCGTTATCCTGATAACCGGCGGTATTGGACGGCGTTGTCCCGATGGTGATGAAATTCACCCCGTTTGTTCCACGTTCAATCCCAAATCCTTCCTCATTTGTGGAGTTGTCCTGCCATGAAAGTGTGATCATAAGAGCCGGTCCTGAGGTTAATGTTAGAGTACCCGGGACACTCGGTGGGATCACTGTCCCTGAAGTAGCTGGAAGTCCTGCTGGACCTGTTGCTCCTGTAGCACCGTTCTTGCCGTTTGAACCTGAACACCCTGCTGAAAGCATGGCTGTGCCAAGTATCCCTGTAATGAATAAAACTGTTATTGTCTTAAATATATTTTCGCTTCGCATAATCTTTATCTCCTTTTTTGCAACTTGTTTATCATTCCTGCAAAAACAGGAATCCAGTAAGCATGGTAATCTACTTTTATTATGGATTGCTTCGTCATAAAAGGCATGACTCGCAATGACATCCTGATAAAAGAAGCCCTCTTCTTAAATGAAAGACTTATGCGACTGCAGGAGGCGGATGGAAGATGGATTTGATAGGATGGTATGGTTCAAAAAGAACCACTGCTTCAAAAAATATGTATCCAGGGTGAATGATAAAAGATGTCCTATTGGATAGGATAACAGTGTCATCAGGATTATCATCAATAATGCGGGCTCTACTCTTGTCGTGGAATTGCGGAGAATGTTGCATGGGTGAGAGGATAGAGGAGTTAATCGGCGGATAAAATAGGTCTTGCCCCTGACATTCGGCAATCCTTTCAGAAGATGTGCCCTTTTCAGATATCCTTTCGCAAGATATATTCTGATCAAAATTAAATAATACAGAGGCATACCCTACAGACGGCACTGCAAGCAACACAAAGATATAGAGCAATGAGAGACGTCTTCTATTCACAGGATTATATGTCTTTTGCCTCATGCACCGGTCTCCTTATTCAAAAGCCTATGATATTAATCCAAATAATGCAATGGGGGGATGAGGTTGTGTAGTTATGCACGTTAAAATAATTTTGGTCACAGTCCACAATTATTCTCTACGAAGAGGAGCGCTAGAGGTATCTCCTCCAATCTTCCCCTGACAAGGGAGCAATGGGTGACCCCTTCTTTCCCCTTCTTTTTAATTTTACCATACCCACCCCCTGAGTATACTTGAACCGCACTTTCGGGTAACAGCACAACTCTATGAGTAATATAAAATCGGACACAGCAAGGTCAATGGTTTCGGGGTCACCCGGTTCCAGGTTCTTCTGCAGATCTGTTCCGGGCACGCATAAAAGATTGACGGATAAGAAAAACATGGTTATACAATGTATATACAGAAGAGAGGTGGAATATGTTAAAAAAGCTGGTTAACCACGGCAACAGTGCCGCTCTGATAATAGATAAACCGATACTGGACCTATTAAAGGTTACTACCGATACCCTGCTTGAGCTCACTACAGACGGCAGTAATCTGATTATCTCGCCTGTGGTCAACAACGGTAAAAGAGAAAAACGGTTTAAGGCCGCAATGACAACGGTGAACAAACTGCACGGGAAGACATTGAAAAGACTTGCCGAGTGAACAAGCCCCTGAAAAGAATTACCTTTTTATCCCTCGCAGAGATAGTGGAGATACATGCCGATCAGATAAGACGATGAGAAGCGGGGTACCCATCCGTGCCTGCACGCCTGCGTATCGGAACAATGGAATCTATTGAGTTTTTGTAATGCCACTTCTGCGTGTAGACACGCCGAACTATAATGTGTTTCGGCACGTAGGCGTGGGATGGAGAGGGGACTTATTGACATTCCATGAAAGGGCTATTAAAATAGCCTTATAGAGAGGTGATAGATTATGAGAATAGTGAATACCGTTGAATTGAAAAACAAGACCAATCAACTTTTGCATGAAGTGATAAAGGGACAACCTATTATAGTCACCTACCGGGGGAAGCCATCTGCATCTATTATGCCGCTTACAGAAGACGATATCGAAGACTTTATCATAGAGAATAGCCCCTCCATAAGAAAAAAAATTAGAAAAGCAGAAAAAGACATTAAGGCCAATAAAGTTGTCTCACTTGATGAGTATTTATTGGGGAATAAAAGCTGAGGATGGACCGGTTCAATGTCCAGATGACCCGTTCAGCAGCTGATGATTTACAAGATATACCTGATAAGTTTCGGGAGCAAATCATTACCTCAATTAAGCTGCTGTCCGTAAACCCTCTTGTGTCAGGCACAGGGATCAAAAAACTCAAAGGATTTAAGCCCCCTCTTTATCGGCTCCGCTCCGGTGATTATAGGGTTCTTTATAGAATAACAGAGCGGATTATTACGATAATGAGAGTCATTGACAGGAAAGAACTTGAAAAAATAATCAAAAGGTTAAATTAAGGAGTATAGGCTTGGTGTGTTAAGGGTGTAATGAGTCTGACTTAAATATTGCATACCTTATCCCCCTTTCCCTATTCCGGCCGGATTCCCGGGAAATTAAAGCCCCGAAACCTCAATATTTAAATTGAACTCCGGATATTCATGATGTGTTTTCTCTTGCCCCTCTCGCCAAAACATAGTATGCTTATCTGAAATGTGGCAGCTATCCGCTAGGGACTTTAGCTCCGATGAGCTACCATCATTAAGAGGTTTGTTATGGACATTAAATCTATAAGATTACGGAACTTTAAGGGTTTCAAAGATGCGACTTTACCATTGAAGCCGCTTACAGTTCTCCTCGGGCCTAATCATGCAGGCAAATCCTGTTTCGGCCAAGCTCTGGTTGCATTAAGTAAGAGTAACGCCAGTAAAGGTACTCTGAGTTTGAAATTTGATACGACTTCATCTGTTGAATTCGGAAGTTATTCAGATTTAGTGCACGTTGGCAGCTCTGATCAACCTGTAATGATTGAGTTAGGGTTAACCTCTGGAAAAGTAGTACTCGCTTTTGGGAAAGAGAATAAACCAGCGGGGATCAATGACTTGGATCTTGAGTCAATCAAGTATGATATTTTCCTCAAAAATACCCCAATAGCAGAATTATCGGCATCTAAAGATATTTTGGCTGGTGAATTAAAGCGCTATAACGAATCCGGTTGGACTGTTAATGTTGCGAATAGTGTTGTTCATGATTATCAACTTTCTTTTACTGGTATAATTATTAATTCGGCATCTGAGATACCTGAAACGGTGGTATCCGTTCATAAGGCAGTGCCGGAATTTAATGAATTAATTGCCAGATATATAGCAAGTTTTTTAAAGGATATATCGTACCTTCGACCAGATAGACACAAGCCAGAAAGGTCACATGCTAATAATCCTTCTGCAACTGCATCTATAGATGATTGGGGCGACGGTACGGATTCGTTTATTCATAAGAATAGAGATTCAATGGTAGATGTTTTTTTCTTTCCGCCCCCTTCATCTGATAAAGAGAAAACTCAAAAAATATTATCAGAATATTCACAATATAAGACCGAAGAGA
>DAHXOM010000088.1 GCA_027364825.1 bacterium
TCATTACAGGAGAGATTCAGGACACAGGGTTCAAAAGGTCTAAACCGGCAGAACCAGTGCAGCCAAAACCTCCTCCCGCTCGGAGTCAGGTTGAAAAGCCGGCTTTCTCCAGGCCGGAACCTTCCCATGACATACAGGCACCGCCGAGATCAGCACCTGTAGCAGGCACAATCAAGGAGGAGAAGAAATCTCCTCTCCCTTTGATTGCAGGTATCATCGTGATTGCTGCAGCGGCATTGATAATCGTCGGATGGTTCTTGTTAAAGCCTGCTCTTTACAAAACAAAGCTCTCGGGCGTTACGCCTTCAAAGACAAGCGATAAAGGCAAAACCGTTACACAACCCGCTGTGGCAGAGCATCCGGTTACCGGAACTACCGTTGAAGCCACGCCGCCTGTTCAAAAGCCGGTAGAGCAAAAACAAGAAACAGAAAAACAGGTTGAGAGACCACGGAGAGAGAGAAGGATTGCCGCAGTACCAAAGCCTCCTCCCCCGAAATGTCCTGCAGACATGGTCTATATACCTTCAGGAAGTTTCATCATGGGGAGCAACCCGTCGGATCCACTCAGGGATTTCTCTGAAAAGGCCGATGTCAGAACACACGTAAAGGCATTCTGCATCGATAAATACGAGTATCCGGATCAGGAAGGCGTTATACCTCAAACGAATGTAAGTTTTTACAGGGCGAAAAAACTCTGCGAGTCCGAGAACAAACAACTTTGTTCAGAGGAGGATTGGGAGAAGGCATGTAAGGGGCCTTCTGATTTCAAGTATCCTTACGGTAATGTATGGAATGCCGGCAGATGTGATACCCAAAATAAGGATGGAACAAACAAATCAATAGTACCGTCCGGCAGCTACCGTAGTTGCGTCAGCGGCTATGGAGTGTACGATATGAGCGGAAATGTCATGGAATGGACGAACAATGCATTTTCTCCACAGGACACAACCGATCGGGTTGTCAAGGGCGGTTCTTTTACGAAACCGGATTGGGCTACACGATGTGCATACCGTTACAACATGCTTCCAAACTCATCAAGCAATGAAGTAGGATTCAGATGCTGCAAGCCTCCAATAAGATAGTACTGCCTTTTGAATGAAGACCCCTACCACGTATATTTTGCTTGCGTATATCATTGTAGCGCTTGCCGGATATTGGCTTGAGTACCTGAAATTATCGTATTTGAAAAAGTATGGCACTGTTGTACCGCCTGAATTCTCGGGCAGCATCGATCAAAAGATCCTGGCCGGCTCAAGCAGCTATACCATTGAATCGACAATGTTCGGGATATTTTCCTCCGTATTTAATAATATTCTGCTGATACTTTTTTTCTTTGCAGGAATTCTCAATGTCTATAATACCTGGATCGCCTCCCTGAATCGGAACTTTATAGTCTCGGGCATTGTTTTTTTTATGCTGCTGGTCTATGCAGACACATTTCTGACAATCCCCTTCAGCATATACAAGACATTCAAGATAGAAAAGAAGTTCGGATTCAATACAATGACCGCAAAATTATGGATCACGGATTTTATAAAATCCATACTCATATCAACAGTCCTGCTCTCGTTAATCATAGCCGCAGGGTTATGGCTTATCGAAAAAAGCCCTGAACACTGGTGGCTCTGGGTGTGGCTTTTCTTTCTCCTCTTCAGCATCTTTATGATGTATATTTCTCCTTATGTGATAGAGCCTTTGTTTAACAAGTTTCATCCTGTTGAAGATGAAAACCTGAAAGCAGGCATACAAGAACTGACGCAAAAGGTCGGTGTAAGGATCAGCAAGGTCCTCAAAATGGACGCATCGAAACGGACAAAGCATACCAATGCATATTTCACCGGCATTGGAAGGGTAAAGAGGGTCGTTCTCTTTGATACGCTTTTGAACTCGATGGACACAGCGGAGATCCTCGTTGTGCTGGCGCATGAACTCGGTCATTGGAAAAAGAAGCACGTATTAAAACAATTGGTACTTATGGAGGTAATCTCCCTTGGTGTTTTGTACGTATCATTCCGGTCGATGCAGGGAAACCTATTACTTGATCTCTTCGGAATTGCCACGAACAGCCTGTTTGCTAAGATCGTCATTCTTGCGTTCCTGGGAACAATCGTGTCGTTTCCGTTTACCCCTGCATTTAATCTGTTCTCAAGGAGGCATGAAAGGGAAGCGGACACGTTCGCGTGTGAACTGACCGGCAATCCGGACAGTATGATCAGTGCACTGGTAAAGCTCTCAAAGGACAACCTTTCAAACCTCCATCCTCACCCTGTTTACAGCGCCTTCTACTATTCCCACCCTCCGGTGACCGAGAGAATAAAGCATATCAGGATGTGGAACAAGAAAGTTTAGATCCGTCGTTCCTCGCTACTATCCCCACACTGCTTTCCCCTTGCCCCCTCGTCTCCTTGAACCCTTCTCCTTGCCTTTTTTACGCAACGTGCTATTTGCAAAACATGCGCTCAAATGCCCTTGTATATATAATATATATCATAGCAGCCATGACTATAGGATGGACGGTGTTCAATCCGAGTTTCAGCGGTTCAATAGAAT
>DAHXOM010000099.1 GCA_027364825.1 bacterium
ACCGAAGGCTCGGGCATTAAGCTCAGCAGGGGCATACTGGTTGATAATAGTATGCAGACAAACATCGAAGGCATCTTTGCGGCGGGGGACGTTGCAGAGGCGGAAGACTTCCTCAGAAAGAGGCAGGATGTTATTCCGATAATCCCCGTTGCGACCATGCAGGGCAAGATTGCAGGGGCAAACATGACGGGTGAAAAAAAGATCTACCCCGGGGGCCTTCCCCAGAACGCCTTCCAGTTCTTCGGCAAGAACACGGTTTCAATCGGGAATGTCATCTATGCGGAAAAAATCGGCGGATACGAGGAAATTATCAGGGATGAAGGAGACGTCTACAGAAAAGCCGTTTTACAGGACGGCCGGCTGGTCGGTCTTCTCTCCATGAATTATATAACGAGAATAGGTATCTACAACAGTATTATCAGGGCAAGGATGGATGGCAGCGGGATGAAAGACAGGCTCTTAGCGGATGATTTCGGGTTCCTCGATCTTCCTAAGGAATTCCGGAATGAAATGTTGACAAAACCAGGGTAATAGTATGGGCATAAAATCTTCTACACCTTACGGAAAAGATTACGGCGGCTGCGGACTGGTCGGGATAATAGACAGGAGCGGCAGGTCTGTGTCCGGGGATATGATCGTGTCCTCGCTCACGTCCATGAAGGACAGGGGCAACGGGCTCGGCAGCGGATACGCTGTTTACGGTGCATATCCCGATTTAAAAAACAGTTTCGGCATGCATATCATGTACAACGACATCAGTGCGCGCGGACCCGTAGAGGAGCTGATAAAGACAAAGCTCAAGCTTGTGCTTGCGGAGCCTGTACCGGTTAAAAAGATCCATGCAATACCGGATCCGCCGCAGTTCTGGAGATATTTCGTCGATCCGCCGGCCACGATCGACAAGACGGATGAGGACGGGATTGATGACCTTATCGTCAGTGTCGTTATGGATATCAACGAGAGGATCGACAACGCGTACGTTGTTTCAAGCGGGAAGAACCTTGCGGTATTCAAAGGTGTCGGACATCCGGATGCGATCGCAGAGTTTTTCAGGATGCAGGATTATTCAGGGTATCTTCTGCTGGGGCATACAAGGTTCCCGACGAACACGCCGGGATGGTGGGGCGGTGCGCATCCGTTTACCATACTCGACTGGTCAATCGTCCATAATGGAGAGATCTCTTCGTACGGGACCAACAAGCGGTACGTGGAAATGTTCGGATACAAGTGCACCCTGCTGACCGATACCGAAGTTGTAGCTTATCTGCTCGATCTGCTGATCAGGAAAAAAGGGCTTTCCCTTACGGCTGCCGCCTCTGTGCTGGCGCCTCCGTTCTGGAAAGACATCCAGGAGATGGAGCCGTTAAAGAAGGACTATTACACTGCCTTGAGGATGTGTTATGCAAATGCATCGTTGAACGGTCCCTTTGCAATTCTCATGGGCTTTGACAACGGTATCCTCGGACTCAATGACAGGATAAAACTCAGACCGCTCATTGTCGGACGCAAAGGTGATATTGTTGCAATTGCAAGCGAAGAATCGGCGATACGCGAGGTCATAGCGGAACCGGACGATGTCTGGGCTCCGAAGGCGGGAGAACCCATTATCGTAACACTCAAGGAGGACGCGAAGCATTAGTATGGGAGACAGAATAAAAATCGACGCGCAGGACTTGCATTACAAGGACCTGAACCAGAAGATCCACGACGCACTCGGAAGCGGCGGGAAGGACATCGAGCTTTCCCACGTGAACGGGCAGAGGTATATTGCGGATGGTCTGAAGAATGATATACGGATGACGATCAACGGCGTTCCGGGGAATGATCTCGGAATTTTTATGAACGGACCTGTCATAACGGTGAACAACAACGCTCAGGACGCTGTGGGCAACACCATGAACGGCGGGAAGATCGTCGTCAGGGGTATGGCGGGCGACGTGTGCGGTTACGGCATGAGGGGCGGGAAGTTGTTTGTTTTGAAGGATGTCGGTTACAGGGTCGGGATACACATGAAGGGATACAAGATGCTGAACCCCATCATCGTTATCGGCGGGAATGCAGGCGACTTTCTTGCGGAATACATGGCAGGGGGCGTGATTGTTCTGCTCAGGTTGTTTGGCAGGCAGAACGGGGACAGCACGACAGGGGATTATCTCGGCGCAGGCATGCACGGAGGGACCGTTTATATACGGGGCGGAGCGGACAGGAAAAAGATCGGCAAAGGCGTGGATGTTGCTGAGCTTACGGATGCGGATCACGGACTCCTGAAAGGAATAATAAGAGAGTATGCCGATGACCTCGGCCTCGATGCAGACAAAATTTTGGACGGAAGGTTCGAGAAGCTTGTTCCCCTGAGCACACGGCCCTACGCAAAACTCTACACGTATTAATCCATTCGTTCAATCCAGCGATTGAAACTGTTTAAACGGTTCAACCCGCTATAGGGACACTCTCCAC
>DAHXOM010000006.1 GCA_027364825.1 bacterium
CTTTTTTAGTTGCATATAGCTTTCCGCAGGATGTCTTACAGTATAAAAATGAAACTGCTGAGAGAAACTATACAATTGGCAGAAGACCTGCAAGATCTTTAAAATGGGAAAACTTAAAAACAATTAAATATTCTTATGATCAGAGTTTAAAGAAACTGAAATTCAACGGTGTTTAACAATAAAATTATTTACTTCATAACGGTCATAAACTCATTTATATCTTATGACTTTCTTCCACTATAAAACCCGCGTTTAATTATTTATTCTTCTCCAACAGAATGAACCGCGTAATAGGCCACTGTCCTTCCTAAGCCGGTGCGGGTGATGAGGCCTGCGTCTACGAGTCTTCTCAGGACAAGCCCCATACTGCTTCTCGGCATGCCCGAATGCTCCATGCACTCTTTTATGCCTGCACCGCTGTTCTGTTTTATGAATTCAAGGACTTTTGTATCAATGTCTTTATCCACATCAGCGTGTACCGGTCTTGTCACAACCTTTGCCCTTCTCTTGAACGCCGCCTTCGATACAAATGCACAGGTATATAGCGTTATGACTTGTATGTCAGCCCGAGGCTGATCCGCCTTTGGAGGACAGGCTTTCTTATCTCCTCTGGAATCCTGCTATCCCAGAAATGACAAACTTTAATCAATGTTTTTGAGACCATGCGATCTTGCCGCTTATTTTTAAATCCATCCTCCTGTTCGATGATTATACTATATGTATGGAACCATTAAAACTTCAGATGCTGGAGCCGAAAGAAAAGGTCGGCCTGATTGTCGTGATAACCGGCAACGGGAAAGGCAAAACGTCCTCAGCCATGGGCATGGCATTGCGGGCAGTGGGACACCACATGCGTGTTTGTATCATCGAGTTCATGAAAGGGGACATGTATTCCGGCGAGCTGGACGGTATAAAGAGACTCGCTCCGGAGGTGGAGCTCCACCTGACCGGCAAGGGCTTCTGCGGCATCATGGGAAACCCGTACCCGTACAAGGAACACCGGGCAAACGCACAGGATGCAATAAAACTCGCGAAAGAAAAAATGCTGTTAGGGCAATTCGATATGTTGATACTGGACGAGATCAACAATGCATTAAAATTGAAGCTTGTTGACCTGCCCCAGGTACTGGATGTGATCGACAACAAGCCGCTGCTCATGCACCTCATTCTTACGGGTAGGGACGCACACCCCGAGGTAATACAAAGGGCTCACACGGTTTCAGAGGTAAACGAGATCAAGCATGCATACCGTCAGGGCATAGAACCGCAGAAGGGTATTGACTACTGACGAGTCTGTAATTATTTTAAATTAACGCACATGGTGGGTGCAAGGTTGCACGGTTCACCGTGTTTAAAACAGCGGCGGATTGACCCGTTGGGGCAGGGTCCCGGCGGGTTGAATCTGGTCGGGCCGGGTAGACCTCCAAAATCCGCCCGGCTCCGTTTACGGCCTCTCCTGCAAATTGCGGGAGAGGCTCTTTTTATACGAAACAGGGTAGGTTACTTGACTATTGCGTACCTGAGAAATATATTATGCCCAGTTTTACCCATCAGGAAAAATCCAGCTAAAAGTCCTATAAACTCTGTCAGATTAATTCTGAACTTGATAATATCAAATTATCTTGAGGAGGTTAAGATGAAAGATACAAAACTTAACAGGAGACTTTTACACGGGTTGACAAACATAGCCGCCCATATACCCGATCGGCTGTTTCTGTCCACAATAAAATCACAGGTGGATCTCATTCAGTATCCCGATGCGAGGGATTTTATAAACCTGCTTGCTCTCAATTTTAAACATCAATACGAACGCCTCGCACCGAGCGTTAAAAAAAGATTTATAGAAAACCTGTTCGGAAACGCCATGCTTTTTTCATCAGAAAAGATAAATACATTCACAAAAACATACGGTTTTATCCCGCCATCGCTCACGGTCATCAGCCCGACCTTCAGGTGCAATTTGAAATGCTACGGCTGTTACTCGGCAAACTATGCGCAGGATGATGTGCTGGATTTCAATACTATCGACAGGGTCCTGACCGAGGGCAAGGAATACGGCATGTATTTTGCGGTCATTACCGGAGGAGAACCCTTCATTCGGAGAGATATGATGAAAATCTTCGAGAAACACAACGACATGATCTTTCAGGTTTACACGAACGGTGTTTACATAAAGAAGGACAACCTCGCAAAGGACATCGTAAATCTCGGCAACATAATTCCGTGTTTTTCAGTAGAAGGGTTTGAAGAGCAGACGGACGCAAGGAGGGGCAAAGGCGTGTTTGGTACCGTTCTTTCTCTCATGGACGAGTTACACGATCTCGGCGGACTCTATGGGTTTTCCGCAACAGCGACAAAAGAGAACAACGAACTCATCGTGAGCGACGAGTTTGTGGATTTTTTTGAGAAAAAGGGATGCTACGTGGGATGGTATTTTAACTACATGCCCATCGGCAGGAGTCCTGACATAGATTTAATGCCGACACCCCAGCAGAGACACTACCGGGGGCAGAGGATCCGCGAGTTAAGAAAATCAAGGAAGCTGCCCATTGTAGATTTTTGGATGGATGGGACCGTTGCAGGCTCACAGGGCCATGCTTGCCTCGCCGGAGGCAGGGGCTACTTCCATGTAACGGCAAGCGGTCATGTGGATCCGTGCGTCTTTGTACAGTACCATACGGACAGTATTCTGGATAAAAAAATAATCGATATTCTTCGCTCGCCTTTGTTTACAACGATACGGAAGAGGCAGGAAGAGTATACAAACCTCTTGCGGCCGTGCATGGTTATCGACCGGCCGCAGGTCCTCAGGGACGTGGTGGCTTCTACCGGTGCAGTACCTTCGCAGGGCGGGGGATGGGAGACCGTGACGACCCTCGGTCCAAGACTTGACGAGTATGCTCGTCAGTACAATAAACTTGCTGAACCGGCATGGGCTAATGAATATAGAGGACCAAAGGAAACAGGCACCGAACATCATATCGGTAACGGCACGGTAGAAGATTATATCGCTATGTTTGGTGACAGGATAAAAAAGCATATGGTACATAATTAATGTCTATTTTTGGAAACGATAATGAAGGCTGAGCAGGCATATAAAACCATAAACGGCTTTACCCTGTTTTACCGGGAGCAGGGGAAGGGAATTCCCCTGCTCCTTATTCATGGATTCCCCCTGACAGGGAATATATGGGATCCGCAGATAGACGCACTGAGCGCAAGAGCAAGGGTTATTGTCCCGGATCTGCGGGGATTCGGAAAGTCGGAAGTCACGGAAGGAACCTATTTTATGGAACTGTTTGCCCATGACCTGAAAGGTCTGCTTGATGCACTCGGTATTGAAAAGGCCGTGCTTGCGGGTATCTCCATGGGCGGATACATTGCCTTCGCGTTTTACCGGTTGTTTCCCTCGAGCGTAAGGGCATTGGTACTGCTTGATACAAAAGCAGGAGCAGATTCCGAAGAAGGCAAGAAAGGCAGGATGAATCTGGCTCAAAGGGCGCGGCATGGGGAGATGGACACTATCGCTGATGAATGGGCAGGGAGGCTGTTCGCTCCATCGACCCTGAAAACAAAACCCGATGTTGTGCGTGCCGTGAAGGACGGGGTCTTCCGCACCTCTCCCGAGACCATAGCCAATGCATCACTGGGCATGATGGAAAGGCAGGATTCCACACCGCTTCTGGGCGAGATAGCCTGTCCCGTTTTGATCATTGTTGGAGAGGAAGACATGCTTGCGCCGGTTCAGGAAGCAAAATCAATGGCATCACAGATAAAAAATGCAAGGGTCGAGGTCGTAAAAGGTGCAGGTCATCTTACCTGTCTCGAAGCTCCCGAAGCTGTGAATAGCACGATGCTTTCATTCCTGTCAGAACTCTAGTTTTTATTCCGGAAAAACCGCCAGTACACCCAGATTTCAACAGCAAGTTTGCTTCTGTCTATCCTATAGGGCAGTGTAAAACTATTCGTTTGTCCACCTCCTATGGGGGCTATGGAACTTATCGCATGTTTACTTGTAAAACTATGGTATACTACAGCACAGCTTATTGATAAGTGTCCGTCGTGCAGGTAACGTTCATAACCCATACCTATATTATAT
>DAHXOM010000111.1 GCA_027364825.1 bacterium
GGGTGGTAGATATTTCTACCACCCCTTTTTTATAAAACCGAAGAATGTAACAGAAAAGTTTGTTCATTTGTACGGGGCATCAATACGAACAGACTGTCCAGCAATCTTCTTTTTCTTTCCCTCCCTCGACAGCCTGTCCGACAATTCCTTTCTTCTTTCCCTCCCTTGACGGGAGGGATAAAGGGAGGGTGATAAATTTGTTAAATATACACAACTTGCACCCCCACCCCGCCTCCCCCGTCAAGGGGGAGGGGTAAGGGAATTTATTGGACTTTTCTATCCAATAGGTGTATATAAGTATCTGAAAGGAGGATAGTATCATGAAACTAACCCCACTTGATATACAGCAGCAGCAATTCAGAAAAAAGCTTGCCAGCGGCTACGACCGGCGCGAGGTTGACACATTCATGGAGCTTGTACGCAATGAGATGGAAGAGCTCATTACGGAAAACATGAACGTCAAGCAGCAGATAAAAGATAAAACCGAAAGTCTCAATGAATACAAGGACAGGGAACAGACAATCAAAGAGACGATGCTCACAACCCAGCAGTTGAAAGACGATATCCATGCGAATGCATTGAAGGAAGCACAGCTCATCATTGCAGACGCCAAGATTAAAGCCGAAGAGATCATAAACAGCGCCCAGAACAGGTATATGGAGATTATAAACGAGATAAAAGAACTGAGAAGACAGAAGATACAGCTTGAGGCAAACCTGAAGGCGGTACTCGAAGTACATCTGAAGATGCTTGATACGGAAATCGTAAAAGAACAAAAAGATATAGACGATACACTGGCGCTCATGACGAACAAATCTAAGAATACCAATGTCCGGTAAAACAGAAAACTTCTATGTTTATGTAAAAACCTTATCAAGGACAAGCGAGATAAAACAGGAAGACTCCCTCTTAAAGGCCTACCTTAAATCTGTACCTATTGACGGAAGGGCCAATGAAGAATTATTATATCTACTGAGCCGCTATTTTAAGGTCAGGCGATCGGACATCAGGATAAAGAGCGGCAGAAGTGCGAAGAAGAAACTGATACAGATCGTCAGAAAGGGAGAATGAATAATGCCGACATACGAATATGAGTGTACATCATGCGGGTATAGATTTGAGATGTTTCAGAAAATATCGGAAAAGCCTGTGAATACCTGTCCGAAGTGCAAAGGTAAGGTTAAGAGGCTGATATCCGGCAGCAGTTCGTTCATTTTAAAAGGTAGTGGCTGGTATGCCACGGATTATGTTAAAAACAATAAACCCCAGACCGAGGCTCAGCATAAAACAAGCAGCCCCTCTGCAGACAAAACATCTGCCAATAACAAATAAACCGGTACAAAAGGCTTTTTTATTCAAGAACCATCTGTTCTGGTTATCCGTATTCTTTTCGGCACTGTTACTCGTCATAATTTTTCCCACAACCGGCTTTTGCTGGGGACCCATGTCGCACATAGATCTCGCTACGGAGGTATTGAACTTCTCCCAGCTGCTGGCACCCCGGGTAATGGAACTCATCGGGAGTTATCCGTATGATTTCCTGTACGGCAATATCGGCGCGGATATTGTCATAGGAAAGAACTTTACGGAGTATGAATACCATTGCCATAATTGGTTCGTAGCAAACCAGGTGTTCGAATCTGCAAAAAACGAGCACCAGAGGGCTTTCGCTTACGGTTATATAAGCCACCTTGCATCCGACGTCATAGCCCATAATTACTTTGTCCCGAATATGATCATAACCATGTACAGGAAAAAAATGTTCCTTCACTCGTACTGGGAAATACGTTTCGACAAGCTTGTAAACGACAGGGCGGCAAAAACCATTGAAAGGACCCTGAAGTTAAGGCACAAGGATGACAATGATCTGCTCAAACATACCCTTGAGAAAACACTTTTTTCTTTCTCTACCAACAAGAATATCTTCAACGGAGTAATGCTGGTGAACAAGAAGAAATTCCTCAGGAACATTTTTAAGGGTTTTACGTCCGATAAAAAATGGCAATTTTCGAGCCAGCAGTTCGATAGGTATAAACATTATTCCGTTGATGCCATTTTCGATGTGCTCAACAATGGAGACAAGTCTATTTATACACAATTCGATCCGACGGGTATTGAGATCTTACATATCGCAACTCAGGTACGGAAACAGCTCAATAAGCTGCACCGGGGAAAGAAGCTATCGGAGCATGACATGCAGGATGTAACGCATAACATACTGCCGGAGTTCCCGTCCGGCTTATATTCAAAATATAATCCCGTTAGAAAGGACGGGGCACTCTAACCGGGGAAAGTGGACGGATCATTAGCAAAGTGATGATTGAAAGATTTTCCCCCTTCAGCTCATGAGGAGGGATTATAACAGCTCGAACTTCGGTGTCATTCCTCTTAAGATAAGAGGAAAGAGAACAGATTTCAATGGAGAATCAACCGTATAATGTTAGAAT
>DAHXOM010000122.1 GCA_027364825.1 bacterium
TGCAATATCCCTCGTCCTGTCGCTGGAAGAACTGTCAATCACTACTATCTCATCGATCAAACGCAGATCGTCATACAGTACCGGCTTTAAGGTAGAGATGATATTACCTATGGTTGCCTCTTCATTCAGTGCAGGCAAACATAGGCTGATCTTGAGATCACTCTTTTGTTTCAGCACCACAAGTGACTGAAGGTTTGAGAAGTCCTGGCTATGAAAGGTATGGGTTTCAAACCACTGACTGGGCTGGTATTTCGACATACGAATAATATATAAGCATAGAACGGTTTTTGTCTATAAGTTTTTCTTCTAGGGACAGTAATTATTCTGCGGAAATCCGGGGTGTTCTGTGTCTTTTTATATATACATCCAGTATGGCTATTGCTGCGGGTGTTATGCCGGATATGCGAGACGCCTGGCCAAGGGTGATCGGTTTAAACTTATTCAGCTTCTCTTTTATTTCCGTGGATAAGCCTGGAATGTTATTATAGATAAAACTATCGGGTATTCTGGTCTCCTCAAGCATGGAAAGCCTGTCTATAAACTCAAGCTCCCTCTTAATATACCCATCGTATTTTACCTCCACCTCGAGAGCATCTTTTATGGAACTGCTTATCAGTGAGAGCCATGGCTCTATTGTTTCCAGATGCTTTATCGTTATGTGGGGCCTTTTCAGTAATTGATACAGAGTTGTTGTGTCAGAGATGTCTTTGTAACCTGCTTGATTTAATATACTTTTAGCTGATTCACCCTTAATTCTTTTAGATTGGAGCCTGCCCAGCATTTCTTTATACTGTTCCCGCCTTTGGACAAAGAGCATATAATCTTTTTCACGCAAAAGGCCTATAGACCTGCCGATATCGCTCAAGCGCATATCGGCATTATCTTCTCTCAGGATAAGCCGGTGTTCAGCCCTTGACGTAAACATCCTGTACGGCTCCTGCGTGCCTTTTGTTACAAGGTCGTCTATGAGCACACCTATATACGCCTGCTGGCGGGTTACGATAAGGGGTTCTTTGTGTTTAACCTTTAATGCCGCATTGATACCGGCAACAATACCCTGTGCAGCAGCCTCTTCATACCCGGACGTACCGTTTATCTGGCCTGCATGATACAGGCCGTGAATGAGTTTTGTTTCAAGTGTCGGATAAAGCTGGGTCGGGTCAACAAAGTCGTACTCTATGGCATAGCCCGGTCTCATGATCTCGACATTTTCCAGGCCTTTAATTGCCCTGAGCATCTTTAACTGAATGTCATAGGGCAGGCTTGTTGCAAGACCATTTGGATATACCTCTTTTGTTTGATAACCTTCAGGCTCCAGAAAGATCTGGTGCCTTGATTTGTCTTTAAATTTAACTATCTTATCCTCAATTGAAGGACAATATCGTGCGCCTGTTCCCTTTATTATGCCTGAATAAAGAGGTGACCGGTCCAGCCCGGAAAGAATAAATTTATGAGTCTGCTCATTGGTGTATGTCATGTGGCATGCAACAAGGGGGTTTGTAATATTTTCTGTGGAAAAAGAAAAAGGTATGGGAGGATTATCACTGTGCTGGGGTTCTAAGACGGAAAAATCGATTGTTTTTGCGTCAAGCCGCGGAGTTGTCCCTGTCTTGAGCCTGCCTATGGTAAAACCGAGGTTTTTTAAACTATCCGATATGCCCAGGGAAGGAGGCTCCCCTGCCCTGCCCGCAGGAAAATGCGTCAGTCCTATATGGATAAGGCCGTTAAGAAAGGTACCGGTCGTTAGGATTACGGTTTTCCCGTAAAAATTAAGACCTATTGCTGTTTCAACCCCGGTTATGGTTCCGGCATCCGTAATCAGTGCCGTTACGGTTGCCTGTTTCAGATCAATACCTTCCTGCTGTTCAATGACCGTTTTCATGTGCGTACGGTACATTACCCGGTCGCACTGTGCCCTGTTGCCCCTGACAGCGGGTCCTTTGTTGGTGTTAAGCCGCCGGAAGTGGATGCCTGCATAGTCGGTTGTCTTCGCCATCTGTCCACCGAGAGCGTCTATCTCCTTTACGAGTTGTCCTTTGGCAAGCCCGCCAATGGCCGGGTTACAAGACATATAGCCTACGGTGTCTAAATTACCGGTGAGCAGCAACACCTTGCAACCAATGCGTGCACCTGCAAGCGAAGCTTCTATACCTGCATGTCCGGCGCCGACAACAATTATATCATAAACAGTATCGTAGTTGATTGTTTTCATAGTGTTTCACATGAAACATTTTACGGTTTCAAGCCTATAGAAACTCAGTATAGCACAGAATATGCAGGAATCAACAGGGAAGCCGGCTTTATCGGGTAAACCCGAAAAAGTGCTTTTCCTGTGCAAAACATGTGGATTATCCAGAAAAAAGGAAAAAATGGAAACATTCTCTCAGGCCAAGCATGGAGCAGACTTTTCCCTTTTGCAAATCCATTGTTCCTGGTAAAGGATATTCAAATCTGAAAGCTCAATATGATAAAGGATAGGATATGCAACAGCGGTACTGCTTAATGCCGAATTGTCGGACCCTCGCTGGTTACAATCGTTGACATCGGGACGTATCTGATAAGATAAACTCCTTATCCGTATGTCACGGGAGAAAGGAGATAATATGGAACTTGGATTAAAAGGAAAGGTAATACTCATAACAGGTGCCGGCAGAGGGATCGGAGCGGCCATTGCCACTGCCCTTGCGCATCAGGGTGCAGATGTAATCATAAATTTTTACAAGAACAAAACAAAGGCAGAAGAACTCCTGGGCAGAATCAAGAAGAATAACGGCAGCGGCATGATAATCCAGGCGGACGTCAGGAACCGGGATCAGGTAAACAGGATGGCAGATATGGGCATAAAGGAGTAC
>DAHXOM010000129.1 GCA_027364825.1 bacterium
TTTATAATCTTGGTAATGCTGGTGCAAACACCGCTGGAAGCACAGGAAACGGGTCTTACCATTACTTCTGTTACCGTGCATAAACCTGGGAAACTACAAAAGACTTCCGGTGTTCCAAAGGTAACGATGGATTTCAACGACGTGGACATAAAGGATTTTATCAAGGTGATCAGCAAGATCACGGGGAAAGACTTTATACTCGGCCAGAATGTCACGGGGAAAGTCACCATTGTCTCTCCTACGCCGGTTACCATAGATGAAGCGTGGAGGATATTCGAATCCGTTCTGCAGGTAAACCAGCTTACCACGGTGGGCACCGGCAACGTGATCAAGATCCTTTCCCTGAGAGATGCCAAGGGTGCGGATATCAGTACATACCTCGGAAGAACAGCGGAACAAACCAGCGATGTTTATATTACCCAGGTCATACCGCTCCATTATATAACCGCAAACGATATGGCCAATGTCCTGAGGCCGTTTCTGTCATCGTTCGGCAATATCCAGCCGTACGATCCTGCGAACACACTGATTGTTACAGAATCCGCTTCCAACATAGACAGGCTCTTAAAGATTATACGTGAACTGGATACGGATATAAACAGGCAGACGATTCAGGTAATAAAGCTGAAGTATGCTACGGCACAGAGTATATCCACGATAATCAATAACCTGTATACAGGGCAATCGAAACCTTCGTTCGGGTTCGTAAGACCCAATCAGGCGGCCCAGACGCAGCAGCCGGTTAAGGTACTGTACGACGACAGAACAAATTCCATAATCCTTGTTGCAAGCGCCGACGAGATAGCATCGATTGAAATATTGATCCAGAAGCTTGATGTGCCTGTCGTAGGAGAGGGACAGATACACGTTTATTATCTCAGGAATGCAAATGCCGAGAAGCTTTCAGCCACCCTTGCTACCCTTGCGGGAAGCAGCGCACCTTCCGTGCCGGGCCAGGCTGCACAGCATGCTGCCGTTGCACAGCTTGCAGGCGGCGTGAAAATATCCGCAGATCCGGCGACGAATTCCCTTATCATTATTGCAACACCGCAGGATTATCAAATTATAAAGGGTGTTATTCAGGAGCTTGATATAAGGAGAAGGCAGGTTTATGTTCAGGCTGTTATAGCGGAGCTTTCGCTCAGCGGAACAAAACAACTGGGCGTCGATCTGAATGCCATACCCAACCTGTATGCAGGAGGGACCAACCTCGGTGCTGTGAGCAATATGGGGGCGGGAAGCCAGATACTTCCGACGACAACAAGCCCGCTCGGTCCGTTTAGCCAGTCCGGTCTGTCCATGGGTATCATCAATGGAACTATTACCCTGAACGGCGTCACGTATCCCAATATCATTTCTTTTATCAATGCGCTTGAAACAAACAGTGAGGCAAATGTCCTGTCAACACCGAACATACTTGCAACGGACAATGAGCCTGCAGAGATCATGGTCGGTCAGAACGTTCCGATACCAACGGGTCAGGCCATCGGACAGATCAGCGGGTATACCCAGACATTCGTCCAAAGACAGGATGTCGGTTTGAAACTTAAAATCACGCCGCAGATCAATGCCGGTGATTATGTAAGGCTCAAACTCGATTTCGAACTTACCGCTATTATTCCGTCCCCGCAGGGGCTGAATGCGAACACGGTCGGAATAACAACGTCAAAACGTTCCGCACAAACAGTGGTTACCGTTAAAGACAGAAGCACCATAGTTATCGGCGGATTGCTCCAGAACAACTCGAGTGTGAGTGAAAGCAAGATCCCGTTCCTTGGCGATCTGCCGCTCATAGGGTGGTTGTTCAGGTATTCGAACAAATCAAAGGATAAAACAGACCTCATGATCTTCCTTACGCCATACATTGTAAAGAGCCAGTCCGATATAGCAAGGATAAACCAGATAAAGGAAGAACAGTCCAAAAAATTTGAAAAGGAGACGTTTGGCTACGAGCTCAAAAACAGTCCTTTTACCGCAACGTTTGACAGCATGAACAAGGAATCAAAAGTGGGTACAAAGCAACCCGCTCCGCTTCTGTTTACCGGTGAAACCTATATTACCCCTGAAGGAGAGTTCCCGGTCCAACAGCAGGAGGCGGCCCCTTCCACAGGCACGACCATGACGCAGAGTGCGGCGGTTCCCATGAGCGGAGTCACTTCTCAGGTTATGACTGCAGGCACATCGATAACACAAACACAGGGTGTGCAGGTAACTACGACCACCCCGGCGGTTGGAAATCCGTCTTCCGTTCCCCCGACGACTGCAGTGCCTTTAACAGGTACCGTCTTTACCACTGAGGCCGTAAAACAGACGGAAACAACAGAGAAACCATGAAAAAAGGGGTTTTGATAGGAGAATTGCTCCAGAGCATTATAACGCCCGAACAGCTTGAAGAAGCTCTTGCGTATCAAAAAGAGAAGGGCGGCAGGCTGGGTGAATTACTGCTTACAAAATTCAAGGCTATAACAGAATCGGATCTCATCAAAGCACTGGCAGAGCAGTTCGAAATTGAATATATCACGAACCTTACGGGTATGAAGCTTGATATAGAATTGATTCAGAAATTTCCCAAAACATTCTCGAGGCGTTTCGGCATAATACCGATAGATAAAACAAACGGACTGGTAAGGCTCGGCATCATAGATCCTACGAATATCGAGGCTGTCAACGATGCAGAACGCTTTCTCGATATGCCTGTTGTACCCGTCCTTGTGACACAGAGAGACGTCGTCAATGCGGTAAATATTTATTACGACAGGATAGATGTCAGTACCGAGGATATGGTTGATGAGCTTGAGGATACAAACCTCGATCATGTGGCCCAGGAATTAAATGAGCCGCAGGATCTGCTCGATGCAACAGACGAGGCGCCTATCATAAGGCTCATTAACTCCCTGATGTTCGAGGCGGTCAAAAAGCGTGCAAGCGATATTCACATAGAACCTTTTGAAAAAGAATTGTCGGTACGGTATCGCATCGACGGAATACTCTATGAAATCATAAAACCACCGAAGAGGTTTCAATCAAGCATCACCTCAAGGATAAAGGTCATGGCAGGCATGAATATAGCCGAGAAAAGGCTCCCGCAGGATGGAAGGATACGGATAAAAATAGCGGGAAAGGACGTTGATATCAGGACATCCATCATCCCGACCTCATTCGGAGAGAGGGTGGTTATGAGGCTGCTCGACAGATCGAGCGTGCTCATCGGACTCAACAATATCGGACTTGTCGACGAAAAATTGAAGCTGATTAACCAGCTCATCAAGAGGAGCAACGGTATTGTATTGGTTACAGGTCCAACCGGCAGCGGTAAGACGACCACACTGTACTCTGTGCTGTCGGTCCTTAATTCACCCGAGGTAAACATACTGACCATAGAAGACCCGGTTGAGTATCAGATAAAAGGTATAGGCCAGATCCAGGTTAACTCAAAGATCGATCTGACATTCGCCAACGGCCTGCGATCCATCCTTCGGCAGGATCCGGACATCGTGCTGGTCGGAGAAATAAGGGATAAAGAGACGGCCGAGATAGCCGTACAGGCATCTTTGACAGGCCACCTTGTCTTTTCCACGCTGCACACGAATGATTCAGCCGGCAGTATAACAAGACTTATAGATATGGGTATTGAACCGTTCCTCGTTTCTTCGTCCGTTGTCGCAATTATAGCACAGCGGCTTGTACGGACGATATGCCCTGTATGTAAAATTTCTTATAGACCCGATGACGAGGAATTAATGGAGATAGGCATAACCAGGGACCTCCTGCATGATGACAGGATATATAAGGGAAAGGGTTGTGTAAACTGCGTCAACACTGGTTATAAGGGCAGGTCCGGCATATACGAAATACTGATTATAGATGATGAAATACGTTCCATGATTACCAGGTCTGTGGATTCATCAATGATAAAACACGCTGCCATTAAAAAGGGCATGACTACCTTAAAAGAGGACGGTATTAAAAAGGTGATCAACGGGACTACGACCATTAAGGAAATTCTGAGGGTTACACAGGATGAGGTAACCGAAGTGGTTTAAAGTAAACTATGCCAATTTTCGAATACAAAGGGCTTACTGTTCAGGGAAAATCAACGCGGGGTGTCATAGAAGCGGACAATCAGCATGCAGCACGCATAAAACTCAAGGATACCGGCATTTATGCTACGGATTTCAGGCAGGAGATAGAAGAACGAGCGGAAAGCGGAGCAAAGATGAGCGTGTCGGATCTCCTGACGAGCGTAAAACAGCAGGATGTTGCAATCGTTACACGACAGCTGTCCAGTCTTATCGGGGCTGGTCTTACGCTGGTTGATGCGCTTGACGCCATTGGAGAACAGATCGATAAGATAAAATTAAAGAAGATCATCAGCAATATCAAAACGAGGATAAATGAGGGAAGCTCATTTGCGGATGCACTGAAAACCGCTCCAAAGGTGTTCCCCGAGTTTTATGTCAATATGGTCGCTGCAGGAGAGTCGAGCGGTGCGCTGGATGTCGTGCTCCAGAGGCTCGCCGATTATATTGAAAACCAGGTGAAGCTGAAGTACAAAGTCATAGCCACGCTTATCTATCCTGCAATCATGGTCATGCTTGCCACGTTCGTTGTAATAGCACTGATGACCTTTGTTATCCCAAAGGTAACACAGTTATTCAAGGACGTTAATCAGACCCTGCCGATCTTTACCAGATTGCTAATATTCACGAGCAACATCATGAGCACATACTGGTATTTATTTATAATAGGTGCAATAGGTGCTTATTATATTTTCAGATGGTACATAAGGACAGAGAAGGGACGGGTCAGATATGAAGGCTTTTTACTCAGGATACCGGTTTTCGGCAGGCTGATAAGGCTTGTGATCATAGCAAGGTTTGCGCGTACGCTTGCAACGCTTTTAAAAAGCGGTGTACCGGTGGTAAGGGCTATGGATATAGTAAAGACAATCGTTAACAACAGTGTCATCGGGCAGGCAATAGAAAAGGCAAAGGTGTCCATTGTTGAAGGATCGTCGATATCGGCGCCTTTAAGGGCAAGCGGCGTTTTCCCGCCCATGGTTACCAGGATGATAGCAGTCGGCGAGCAGAGCGGAGAGCTTGAAAATATGCTTGAGAAGATCGCGTTAACGTACGAGGATAATGTTACAACAGCAATCAGTGCCCTGACAGCACTTCTTGAGCCGATGATTATTCTCATCATGGCGGGGATTGTACTGTTTATCATTTTATCCGTACTTCTGCCGATATTCCAGATGAATCAATTAGTACATTAGGAGGTAAAAGATGCAGAAACAAAAAGGGTGTACTCCGTTAGAAAGCGATAAAGCTTACCGGGGAAACACACTACGATTAGAATTCCCGGTTCATTCAAAAACAAAGCAGCCCGGCGGATTTCTATCCGGTTTTACCCTGATAGAAATAATGGTCGTGGTGCTTATTATTGGGTTACTCGCGACCCTTGTCGCGGTGAATGTTATCCCGAGGAAAGAAGAAGCGAACAGGGTTAAAGCTTGTGCCGATATAAAGTCGCTCGAGACGGCACTAAAGCTTTATTATCTCGACAATCACGGATATCCGACAACGGAACAGGGATTGAAGTCCCTGGTTGAACAGCCGACAATCGGCAAGATACCGTGCTGTTGGAAACAGGGAGGATATATAGAGGGCGGGCATATTCCCAAGGACCCGTGGGACAATGATTATGTTTACATAAGTCCTGCTCCGAATGGTTCCGATTATGAGATTATTTCTTATGGAGCAGACGGCAAGCCGGGCGGTGAAGGTAAAGATAAGGATATAACAAGCCTTGATACGGGCTCATGCCAGTAAGAAGCAGCAGGGGGGTGTCAGCGGAGAAAGCCTGCGCGATGATACTATGAACATGAGCGTAAGATCCAGTGATAGAACTTACGGCATGCCCGGAGGATTTACCCTTATCGAGCTTGTTGTTGTGCTGTTTATTATTGTTGTTGTGCTCGGCATCGCTACGCCGAGGTTAATGGATCTTACCGGTGTGGAACTCAGAACATCTGCACAGAGGCTGTCTTCGACTATCAGATATGTATACGCAAAAGCCGTGTTTTCAAAAACAGACTACTACCGTATGAAGTTTGACCTGAAAAAGAATGAGTACTGGGTTGAGACCTGTGTTCCTTCTCTTGAGACGAATACCTGTGAATGGCACCATGATAAGGACATTCTCGGTAAGCCGGAAAAACTACCCAACGGCATTCGGTTCGAGGATATCATTGTCGATACAACCATGGTCAGTAAAAACGCCACAGACGTTGCCATACAATTTTATCCTCAGGGATATATGCCGTATACGATTATCCATATCGAAGATGATAAAAAGAATGTATACTCTCTTGAGGTCAACCCGTTCACAGGACAGGTGGCAATATATGACAAATATTATGAACCAGAAAAATCCTGAACGCGGATTTTCTCTGCTCGAGCTCCTCGTTGCAGTGGCAATACTTGCGGTGGGTTTGATTTCCATACAGTCGCTTGAGAACCAGAACATAGACGCTTCAAATTATATCAATGATACAAGTATTGCCATGATGCTTGCCGATTACCGGCTTGGAGAAGAAGAAATAAAGACAAACTTTGGAGACTTTAACCCTCCTCTTAAATCTTTTTCAGCCCAATTCCCTTCATTCAAGGTTGAAACAACAAATGAGAACGGGCTGACCCTTCCGATCGATCTGCCCATAAGCCTGCCACCGGTACTTTCTGTAAGCGTAAGCTGGAAGTTTCATAACAATACGGAAAACCTGATGATCATAGATTACCTGCCGGCATCACAGGGTATGACTGTTACAACGCCAATACCGTAAAGAGAACAATGTGCGCGGACCCGGGTTAATCCGAAATAATACAAAAAAGATTTGTGGAACTTCAATGAGAGCAAAGCAGTACTCATCAGACAGGCTTCTAACGGGGTTTACCCTGCTGGAAGCGCTTATAGCGATGTCCATACTCGCCGTTATCATGACCTTTGTTTACCTCTCTTTTTTTACGGCATTTAAAGCAAAATCTTATGTGGAACAACGGAATGAAGTGTACCAGGTCGGCAATCAGATCATGTATCATTTTAAAAGGGAGCTGAGCTCTGCATTCCTTGATGTGACACCTGCCGGGACTATTGCACCCTATACCTATTTTGTAGGTATAAAAGACGAATGGAACGGTAATCCCATGGACAAGGTGTTTTTTACGACTATGTCCCATGTCGATATACCTCTCGGCAGCGGTATAGCCGGCTCTGATTATGCAGCAATAGGGTATGATACGCAGATTAACCAGGACAAAAGTAATGTTTACCTTGTTCATAGAGAAACGCCGTTCTTTATAGCAGAACCTTTCATTCAGGGCACGGGATATGTATTGACAAGATCCGTTCAAAGTTTTGCGTTGTACTATTTTGATCCGAATACCAAACAATGGCTTGATGGATGGGATACGAGATTACAGGGAACCAATTATTTACCGTACGCGGTTCTTGTTCAGCTTGTGATAAAAGACCACAATGGTGTTGATGTTACGTTCCGGCAGATAGTCCGGTTAAGGATGGCACAGTGAAGAACGAACGTGGTCAGGCACTCATCATCGTTCTGCTTATCGTGGCGATCCTCGTGGCTGTGGTCGTTGAATTCGCCTATACAACAAGGGTTAACATTGATATCACCATGCGAATGCGCGACAGTATACAGGCAAAACGTATTGCGACCGCAGCTCTGGAAATAGAGAAGGGAATCCTGCTTACCGATCTGAGCATAAGTCCGGGCGCCGACTATGCGGTTTCCGGAGAACTGAACAAAGATGCCCAGTTATGGTCACAGATTGCCAATTTTCCGCTCCCGGTAACCGTGAAGGATAAAAACATAGGCATTATGCGTGGACTGATAAGTGATGAATCCGGGAAGTTCGATATCAATGCGCTGATAGGTTCTGATACCATTACCGCAAACCAGACACTCGATGGTATATGCAGGAGATTGTTTGAACAGTTGAAGCTTGATCCGAACACCGTGGATGCAATAGAAGACTGGATTGATTCGGACGAACTGCCGAGGCCCTATGGGGCTGAGAGCGAGTATTATGAAGGTCTTGATACTCCGTACAGGGCAAAGGATGCGCCCATGGATTCAATAACAGAGTTAAAAATGATAAAGGGCATCGACGACAAGACTTTTAATGTACTGATGGGAAAGACCGATGCGAACGGCAAACCGTTATTACAACCTGCAGATGCAATGGATAGCCCGGTTTTTACCGTATTCCCTAAATACTACAACCCGAATTCACCGTTTAAAATCAATGTAAACACAGCATCGCCGGTACTTCTCGCGGCGATGTACAGTCTAGACAATTCTCAGGTGCAGGATATACTGTCCATGAGAGAGCAAACCCCGTTTATGTCCATAGGAGATTTTACCAATGAACTTTCCAAGATAGGCATCGACCTGAACAACCCGCAGGTGCAGGCGGTCAACGGCTATATAGATGTCAAGAGTGATTATTTCTCGGTTGACGGCATAGGTATTATTGAAGATGGTGTTACGTACATCATAAGAGCTGTATATTACCGGAACAGACAGAGCCGCACTTTTTCGCTCATTTACTGGCGCGAAGAGACGTTTAACAATTAAATTTTATTTAAAAAGAATTCCTCAAAGTTTGTTTCGGAGTTTCCATGAATTCCCTCTCCCCTCGCGGGAGAGT
>DAHXOM010000140.1 GCA_027364825.1 bacterium
TAGGAACAAGTTTGATCCTCGGGATGATGCTCCCATCAATAGTTTCGGCAGAGCAAGGCAGTTTTTCTATCGCGCCCAAACTAATTGCATTCTTCCCCAACAGCGATTCAAACGGTCTCAATAACTATAGCACAGGAGTCGGGATTGGAGTTGATGCTCGTTATAATTTTCTTGCCTTCTTTGCTCTGGCAGCCGAACTTGATTACATAGGCGCATCAAATGCCACCGGTATCCACTATGGCTCGACAAGTGCAACGGTAAACGGCAATTATAGTAACTTCGCAGTCAAAATCGATGCACTTTTGACAATACCTTTAGGTATAATAAGAATATTTCTTGGACCTGGTATCGTTTACAACAACCCAAGTGTTTCAATTAGCGGCGGAGGTTCCTCGACTACTCTTAGTACAAGCGGTTATGGGTGGGAAATTGTAGGAGGAGTAGACATTGGAGTAACAGAGAATGGGGCAATCACTGCAGAGATTTCATTTCCAATCGATCAAAATGTTACGTTTAGCGGCAATAGTGCAACTGTTAATGTCGGCGGTTATGAACTTATGGCAGGTTACAGATTCTTTTTTTAGATTGCCTTCAGGGACCAAAACCAACAGAGAAATGAAGTAATATTATTTCGAGAATGTGCATCTCCATGATTTTTATCCTTGGGTTGCAGGAAAAGCTTTTACAACGGGATCCTGCAACCCGGGAACCCAGTGTGCTGCAGACCGCTGTCTGCCCCTGCACACGGAGCCGTACCAGCCTAATGCTCCAGGGCCGCTTACCATGAAGCGTTTCTTCGGCCACACAAGTCATTTTATGGAGGACAATTCAATTCGTGCAATCATTCTTATGCTGACAGACTATGACCTTTGTAAGACAACTACTTACAAGAACATGGGTGTATTCCTACAAGAATTTTGGAAGCCTTCCGATATTATTCTTGATCTTTCTGCGATAAATTAAAACAAAAGGTTACAGGCTATTAAAGTTTGCAGCCAATAGTTCTCGGGATTTTAAATGTTTTCAAGGAGGAAACATATATGAACAAATTCAAAAACAAATGCAAAGGGTCTTCTAAACTCTGGTTTACCGCATTCCTCGTACTGGCTGTTTTTATGTCAGGATGCGGAGTGTGGAAACACACCAGTGGAACAAACAGCAATGCACCTACGGTAACTTTCACAGTTCCTCTTACTGTTGTTGCACCAGGTGTACCTACTTCTGGTGTGGCCATCAACAGTAAAATGTCCGCAACCTTCAGTAAGATTATGAACCCTGCGACAATCAACACGACAACATTTATCTTAAAACAAGGGACAACGTCTGTTTCAGGCACGGTAGCCTACACGGGCGTGACCGCGGTCTTTACACCGTCAAGCAATCTTTCAGCCAACACCTCTTATACAGCAACGATTACAACCGGGGCCAAAGACCTTGCCGGTAATGCAATGACGGCAAATTACACGTGGAAATTTACAACCGGTGCGGCTCCGGACACGACCCCGCCTACGGTGACTTTCACAATTCCCGCTACTGTTGTTCTCCCCGGTGTTCCTACGATAGATGTGGCCATCAACAGTAAAATGTCCGCAGCCTTTAGTGAGCCGATGGACCCGTTGACGATCAACACGGCAACATTTACCTTGAAGCAAGGGGCAACGGTTATTACAGGCACGGTGACCTACGCCGGCGTAACCGCAGTCTTTTCACCGTCAAGCAATCTTGCTTACAATACAACCTATACCGCCACGATTACAACCGGTGCCAAGGACCTGGCTGGTAATGCACTGGCAAATGACTATGTATGGAGCTTTACCACAGGTGCGGCCCCGGACACGACCCCGCCTACGGTGATTAGTACAATCCCTGCGAATGGTGCAACGAATGTGGCTATCAACAGTACAATCTCCGTAACCTTTAGTGAGCCGATGGACCCGCTGTCTATCAACTCGTTGTCAGGTACGGTGACAGGACCGGGCGGATGGAGCGTTATGGGCACGGTGGTCTATGTTCCCAGCAGCAATACCCTGATCTTTACACCGACCAACCCTCTCAATAACAGTTCCACCTATATCGTTACGCTTGTAGCAGGCATAAACGGTATTACGGATCTGGCAGGCAATGCAATGGCGGCAAATTATGTTTTTAGCTTCCAAACAGCGGCTGCCCCGGACACTACGCCGCCGACCGTTACTCTCACGAGTCCTGTTGATTCCGCAGTCAATGTGCTTGTCAACAGTACGATCAAGGCAACCTTCAGTGAGGCGATGAACCCGCTGACGATCACGAATCTGAACTTTACGGTGAAAGGACCAGGCGGAACCCCTGTAACAGGAACGGTCGCCTATGATGCGATAAACTACATTGCGACCTTTACACCCAATATCCCTCTCGCATACAGCACTACCTATACGGCACTGGTTACAACCGGTACCACGGATCTTGCTGGTAATGCATTGGGAAGCGGACTTATAGCGAATCCATGGACCTTTACTACGGCAGCAGCTCCAAGCTTAGTTAACCTTGGAACAGCAGTATCGTTCGGAGCCATGGGCGGTGCAGCAGGCATAACCAATCAGGGCCTTCTTACCGTGATCAATGGTGATATCTCGACTACAGGTGCTTCTACTCTGGTGACGGGATTCCAGGATTCAGTTGGAGGTGTCTATACGATAACACCGCTGAATAATGGAATAGTAAAGGGAACGATAGATACAGCTCCGCCTCCTCCTGGAGGTAGCGGTGTTGGAGGTAATGCTACAACATTTGCGATCGCAACCCAGGCACTGTCTGATGCGCAAACCGCATATAACACCCTGAAGGGGCTGCCAGTTGGTCCAGAAGTAGTGCCAGACCCAGGCGCTGGATCTCTCGGCGGACTCACGCTTACCCCGGGCGTCTATAAAGCAGCGGGTGGGTCGTTCATTCTACAGGGATCGGATCTTACTCTTGACGGTCAGGGCAATCCGAATGCCACGTGGGTATTCCAGATGGCGAGCTCACTTACCGTGGGCGGACCTGGAGCAACAGCACCTCGCAGCATTATTCTGATCAACGGTGCTCAGGCAAAGAACGTCTTCTGGCAGGTCGGCAGTGCAGCAACGATTAACGCGGCAGGAGGCGGTACCATGGTGGGAACTATAATTGCTTATTCAGGAGTTGTGATCTCTACCGCAGGCAACGTCAATATAGTAACGCTGAACGGCAGAGCATTGGGCCTGAATGCCTCGGTTACGATGGTCAACACCGTTGTTAACGTACCGGCGCCGTAAGGCATGAGGCATTGAGAGTGAAAGCAGGCAAAAAGGGAGACGGGCTAATGTTCATAAGCCAGTCCGTCTCCTTTCTGCCTCTCTCCTCAAGGCAAGAGCAAAGGCAAGAATATAAAATAAAGGAGGATGTACAATGAAAGTAATATATAAAGGAAAACGTTTGATGAGGGCAATGTATCTATCGGTGCTGATGGTGGCTGCATTTGTTCTTCTCTTTCCCCTTCCTGCGCGCTCTGAGATAAAAGCAGGATCAATAGAAGTTGAGCCGTTCATAGGGTTTAATTTCTTTGAAAACAGGCAGAATCTGAACAATCAACTTGTCTATGGCGGACGGCTTGGCTATAACTTCACGAGGTATTTCGGTTTAGAGGGCGTCGCGGAATTTATAAATACCAGCGTTAATGATAAATCGATAACGGGTGCTGTAGATGGACAGTTCAGGAGTCCTATGAATAACGTAAACATTATGTTTTATCATCTCGATGCTGTCTATACGTTTATTCCCGATGGAAATTTCAATCCGTTTGTGCTTGTAGGCTTCGGAGGGGCCAACTATCAGCCATCCATATCGAATCAGGACATGGGTGCTTTAAATGTCGGGGTAGGAGCCAAATACTGGCTGGCAGAGCATATCGCATTAAGACTGGATATCTACGACTATATAGTCAGTGAGTTTTTCGAGAAGACCTACCGTAATCAAAATACCTACAATAATATCGGAGCTACCCTCGGAGTAACTTTTGCGTTCTTAGGTGAGTCAAAGCCCGCACAGGAGCAGTCTTCAACGACCGGCGAGGGCGGGTTAACAAAGGAAGAGTATAGAGCGGAGCCGGTAGTTATCCCTCTGACTGAACCAAAGGCGGAGAAGAAGGTAGCTGCTATTGCAGCTGTGCCGAAGAAAGCGGTAGTTGTTCTTGCACTTGAGGATGTACACTTCAATTTCGACCAATCGGCACTTACCAAAGAAACGCAGGAGATACTGAAAAAAGATATACAGCTTCTGAAAGAAAACCCGAAAGCCAAAATCCGTATTGCAGGATATACCTCTGCTGCCGGTACGAAAGTATACAACCAGAATTTAGGTGAAAGAAGGGCAAAGGCTGTTGAGGATTACCTTGTTCAGGAAGGGCTCGTTTCACCGGACATGCTTACTACAATCAGCTATGGTGAGAGGAGACCGGCAATGTATGAAGCAGTACCTTCAGAACTTTACTCGGATGCGGCAAAGGCCAACATGAGGGTCCTTTTTGAGATCATAGTAGAATAAGAACACAAGAGCAAGGGTCCGGAAAGAAGCTTTGAATTGGTCCGGGCCTTTGCCTTGAACATAATTAGCAGACAGCAATTTTTAATTGCAGAGTTAACCGGGTTGAAAACATCCGCAGTCGAAGCGAAACCCTAAAAGGAGGGAGAATTGATTACGCTGATTGTTGTATTAATCATCATTGCAGTGGTCGCGGTATTTTCGGTACAGAATGCAACGCCTGTTTTAATCTCATTTCTCTTCTGGAAATTCGAGGCGTCCCTTGCAATTATTATATTCCTTTCTGTTTTGGCAGGGGTGGCCTTAGGGTTTATCGCATCATCACTTTTTAAAAGGAAGTTATCTAAGAAAAAAACAAACCTCTCGTAACCGGGGGAATGCATTCTCGCACTGAATGGTTTAACAAACCGCCCTACGGCAAGACCGCAGGGCGGTACAAGTACAAGCTCAAGATTGAAATAAAATTTTAAGGAGGAAGATATGTTGTGGACGATCGCCGTTATACTGATAGTGCTGTGGCTGCTGGGGTTCGTGGCCGGTTACACCATGGGTGGGTTGATTCACATCCTGCTGGTTATCGCCATTATCGTGGTGCTGGTCAGGGTCATTCAGGGACGAAAAGTTTTATAACCCGTGTGAGGGTATAACACCATACAGGCTAAAATAGGAAAGGAGATCAAAATGAAGACATACACGTTGATAGGAATCATCCTTATCGTGATCGGCATCGTTGCCCTTGGATATCAGGGTATCACCTACACGACCAGGGAGAAGGTCGTGAATATCGGACCGATCCATATGACTGCCGATAAGACGAAAACACTCCCGCTGCCTCCGATCGTGGGAGGGATTGCACTTGTGGGCGGTATTGTGTTTTTGATCGTAGGAAACAAAAAAAGCTGACAAGAAGCGAACCGTTTCAACGATATGAAGTTTGCTATGAAGAACAAAAAAGTGCAACCGGCAGGTCCACGTCGGGAAGGCGTTTGTTTATGAAGGAACAGAGCAATTCTGACGGGGTAACGCGTTTCCTCATCATAGCTGCAGCGCTCGCGATTATAATCTGGGGCATCAATCAGGCACAGCCGGTCCTGGTGGCGTTCCTTGCCGCAGTTTTTTTCGCTATCATCGGGACACCTCCTGTACTCTGGCTTGAGCGCAAGCGCATTCCCTCCCTTGTTGCGGTGCTCCTCGTTTTGACCGGTATGGTCATCGTCCTGCTGATTGTCGGTGCAAGTCTAGGTGCATCCATCAACAGATTTTATTCGGAGTTGCCTGTCTATCAGACGCGTTTACAGGAGCAAGTCCCGGAATTCCAGTCATTTTTGGCATCCAAAGGTATCAGGATCAGGAACATGAGCAAGGTGTTGCTCGGATTTATCAATCCGGCGGCTGTGATGAGCCTGACCACCCGCTTGCTCTCGGGGCTCGGCTCGGTGCTTTCGAACATTTTCCTGATTTTGCTCACCGTAGCATTTATCCTTTTTGAGGCACCGAGTTTTCCCGCCAAACTCCGTGCTGTTCTCGGCGATCCTCAGCAGACATTTCCCGAATTCACCGAATTCGTCAGTAATATAGAGCGCTATATGGTAATCAAGACACTCATCAGCCTTGCCACCGGGATTACGATATGGCTCTTACTGTCCATCCTCGGCGTAAAATTTCCCGTTCTCTGGGGCTTCATCGCCTTTCTGCTGCACTATGTGCCCAATATCGGCGGTCTTATTGCCGCGGTCCCCGCTATTTTTCTCACCCTTATCCAGCTCGGAGCAGGTACTGCCGCTATCGCAGCTGCCGGATATCTGGCTGTCGATCTCGTATTCGGCAACGTGATCGAAACGAGGCTTATGGGGCGGAGGCTCGGACTGTCCACACTGGTTGTATTTCTCTCGCTGGTCTTTTGGGGAAGCATGCTGGGTTCGATCGGCATGGTCCTGTGCGTACCGTTGACCATGACCTTGAAGTTCGCCTGCGAGAACAATAAAAGCACCCAATGGATCGCAGTATTGCTCGGACGTGATACGGCCGCTGAAAGCATTCCACCGGTGTCGAAAAAAAGGACCGATCCCGAGACAAGAACAAATAGTGAAATTACTCATAAGGAGAAACGAAAATGACAAAAAAAATATATGATAAAGAACTGGATGCACTGAAGGCAGATATTGCGAGCCTGCGCGAAGAGATTGCCGGACTCGCTTCCGGCAAAAAGAAATCCTCAGGGATTCATGACGAGCAGCAGGACGAAGAGGTCCGGCAGGAAGGGGCCGCCAGCGGCGAGGAAGGTCATGGTGTATGGGCAGACCTGTTTCACAAGTTCAACTCATCGAGGATACATGGTGAAAAAGTCGTCAATGACCTTGCGGCTGAAGTGGAGCGGTATCCGCTGGTGAGTATTATGGCCGCATTCGGTCTCGGCTATATAATCGCCAAGCTGTGGTATCGGGAAAACAAACATGAAGATACTAACGACGCTCCTTGATATCGCCACAACCTTTCTTCGTGTACTGGAAGCAGAAGGGAGAATTCTGAAAAGAGAGGTTATGAACGTGGGATGGGCCCTTGCCTTTGTCGGGGTTGCCTCTCTCCTGGTCCTTGCAGCTGCAGGCTTTTTTCTGACGGGTATATACCAGTATCTTGCCGCGCAGATGTCCCCTGCGGCCGCTTCGCTCCTCGTTTCGCTTCTGGCCTTCGTACTCGCACTGACTTTCGCGGGCATAGCTAAATGGCGGGTAAAATAAAAACGGGTGATGGTGCGCAAGAAGAACGGACAGCCCCCGGGTAAGATTCTGAGGGAAAACCGGGGAGAGAGCCCTGGTAATAATAGAGTTCTGTCCCCGGTTGTTTGCTACGGAAGATACGGGTTTATAATGGTTCCCGTCGTCAGGAATTCCGCTGCCTGCCTCTGGACCTGTATCATAGGGTTGGTAATGGTAAGCGGCTGCGGAAGCGGTGTAAACGGGTATGTCTCGCTGTACCTTACGGTATCCGTAGGTGTATTCAGCATACCGTGGGTGCCGTTGAACTGGTATATGCCGTTTATGTTTAGCGGCGGCGTGTAGGTCGTGAACGTGAACCACGGGACAATAATGAGCGGGTTTGTGTCTCCTCTGGCTATTTCGGTAATGCCCATTGCCGTTGCTTCTCCCTCTGTAGAGAGGTGCGGGACAAGCTGATCGAGATCAGCCATCTGAAACAGTATCTGTTTTGTAAAACCAAGGGCAGAGAGCGGTTGTTTCAGGGCAAAGCGGCCGTAATTTATAGGGTCCCCGGGATCGATCAACGATTGGAACATCATCACCTCGTCCGTGGCAAGAGAGGGTGTAATCCACGAAGGTATTGAGAGTATGGTTTCGATGATAGGCATAAACTCCGTATATATAACCGGAGAATTCATGAGCAGTGATGAGAGCTCACCAGCGCCTACATTGATCACCGCATTCTTAGTAAAGGGGGCGACGCCGATATAGAAACTTCCAATGATGCCTCCGAGAGACTGCCCTATGTATGAGCTTGGATTTAAATTCCCCGTTGTATCAAATGAAAATGGTCTGCCCATTATTGCCGATAGCTGAGTGGTTAATGAGATGTTTTGTACAAGCCTTGAGAGCTGTATGATGTCGGTAACCGTTTGGATGAAGTGGTCCCGTATAGCAAAAGGGTCTCCGAAGTTCAGGAAGTCATACGTGGCATTGGTGCCCGGAGGTGTCCTGTCTCCGTGATCAACCGCATTGATGCTGATGCATGCTATGCCGTGCTGGGCAAACTCGTCGGCTACCGCGAGTATAATCTGTCCCCGGTCACTGCCAAGCCCGTGCTGTACGATTGCAACAGGATAGCCTCCCGGCGGCGGCGGCGTTGCCGGAACAGTCACAGAGAAGTATAAGGTCGACCAGCCCTGTAGTATGGGTGTGTGGTTTGTTGCATCAACCTGGATCGAGCCGGACACGGGGTCCGTCAGATAACTTGGTGATGTAAACTCTCCGGTGGTATAAGAAAATGTATTCGAAGTGAATGTTCCTGAAGTAATCGCTATCGACGCAAATGATGGGTTCGGCAAGGCTGTTGTAGTAAGCCATGAGATAATGTCCTGAATCACCGGCGTTATCTGCTCAGTTGTGAACACCGTGGCACCTGCTATGTCCTTGTAGCCAAGATTATAAGGCGGTTTCGCGAGTATCGAAAACAGCGGGGCATATAACTGCCTTGCCTGCTCAAGCAAAGGGTCTGATAAGACAGATGATGTTTTGATCGTATTAAAGTCGGCATCCGGTGAAAGGCCTGCACCATTGGGTCCTTTGACCTTTGTGGTTATAACGACAGCATACTTCGTAGCCTGGTCCAGGGGGTAGCCGTACCCGGGTTTGATCCCGAGGGTATAAAGGTAATCAGTGCCGTTGTAGGATGTTGCCGTAAAGATAAATACAGCAGGGGTAAGCTTGCCGTAGTCGGGAGAATTCTGGTCGATGTTGATAATGAATGCACTTGCCGTGGGCTGTGTGGATGCCTGGACCGTTTGCGGCAGTGATGACATGTCAATGTTCCCGGACACACTGAACAGTACGGCACTCGACGTCCCGAAGCCTTTTATCTGGTTCATGGCCGGTATGAGTATGTTGTTGAGGGCCGTCCTTGAGGAGAGGTTGGGGTCCGTGCTTGGAGCTATTGCATTGAAACTCCCTGAACTGTAACTCTTGCCTGAAATGTAAAGATCGTTCGGGAACGGTATTGATCTATACACAAGCCCGGATGATGTCTGCTGCGGTTTGAAGTAAACAACCGGTCCTGATAAAGAAGATGATGAAATGTTCGAACAACCCGCGAATGCCAAAGCCAGAAATGCTATACCTGCCGCTCTATATTTTTTCATGGTATTCCCCCCTGCCTTCCAAAGTCGCATAGAAAGAAAATATTTGCAAATGGTTTTCCGCGGTCAACCGATATACTTGCAATTTATTCATGCATCGGTTTATGAGTTGATGAGGGGAGAAGATGGGTAAAAAGGATTTAAAAGGCCAAAAGATCCTTTTGACGGGTGCGACCGGGGATTCGGTAGAATGACGACAAGCATCGGAAATTTTGAAATCATGGAGCAGATTGCCTCCGGGGGCATGGGGGTCATTTATAAGGCGCGGCAGACGAGCCTGGACCGCATTGTGGTCATCAAGGAACTCAAATCCTCATTCAAAGAAGACTCGGAGGTCGTGGCCCGCTTCGAGCAGGAGGCAAAGGCCGTTGCAAAGCTCCAGCACGAAAACATCATCAATGTCATAGAGTTCTGGCATAAGAAGGGCTCCTACTATATAGCTATGGAGTATCTGGACGGGGCAGACCTTGCCGGGATCATCCAGAAGAACGGACCCCTTCCCCTGAACATCGGTCTCATTATCGCCTCGAATATCGTCAGGGCGCTCGCATATGCACATGAGCGGGGGATAGTACACAGGGATCTGAAGCCATCGAATATCTTTGTCTCCTGGGACGGAAAGGTGAAACTTGTAGACTTCGGGATCGCCCATATCGAGGAAGAGCTGGGCGGCAAGGACCTGACAAGGGCCGGGGCCTCCATGGGTACACCGGCATACATGTATCCGGAACAGACCGACGGAAAGCCTGCCGAGCCGTCATCGGACATCTGGTCGTTCGGGTGCGTGTTTTACGAGATATTTTCCGGCCGCAAGGCGTTTACCGCGATTGGCAAGTCAACCCTGCTTGAGAACATTCGGAAAGGAAAGAGGGCACCTCAATCCGATCAATTCAATAACATGGTGCCGTGGAGACTCAGGAGGATGATCAACCGGTGCCTGAAGATTAAACCGGAAAAAAGACCGTCGGCCCAGAATTTAATGACCCATCTTGTTCATCTGGCCCAGAAGACAAACAGGGGCAAAGACTACTCCATGGTCCTCAAGGCATACTTTGAGGACAAAAACAGGTTTCAGCAGGCCGGTGTAAAGACCGTGGTCAAACGTCGGCAACAGCAGGACAAGCCGGTGAAGAGTGTAGCACGGTTTGCAGCCGCGGCATTGGTAATCCTCCTTATAGGAGGAGCCGGATACGTATTATGGGGAGGTATCCTGCGTACAGCAAGAGTAGGGGCAGGAACCGGAAAAAGCGTATCTGAAAAACAATCTTTTACCAAAACCGCAGCTGAACCGGTACGGGAAAGCGCAGCGGTTTTGCCCGTTCATACGGTACTGCCCCTGTCCGGTACTACCCTGTCCATGTCCTCGGCTGCACTACCTTTATCTCTGCCTGCAGCTCCCCTGAAGCAAGCTGCCGAACCGCTCTCCCGTAGTATAGTCCCGGTTCCCGGTGCAAAGACCGGAGAACCCCTGTCACCGGCAGCGGTGTCTGTGTCAAGCACCGTTGCGGCTGTTGTCCGCGTACCGCAAGAGACAGGCTATATCAGGGTCGTTGCATTACCCTGGGCAGAGATTTATATCGATGGAAAGAAGGCAGGCCTTACACCGACAGACAAGAGGTTTCAGGTCACGGTAGGAAGGCATAAGGTATTGCTGAAAAACCCATACTACGTCTCAGTTATCAGGGAAGTTGAGGTCTCAAACAACAGGATAGTGTTCGTAAAGGCATACCTCAATAAGCAAAAGAGGAAGAAGTGAGAAAAATCCTTTGCATGCTGATTTTTTTGCTCAGTGTCTCGACCTCGTTTGCTTCAGTCATACGGTACAGGGTGAAATCCGGGGATACACTTCCTGCTATTGCCGGATACTACTACGGAGAGGAGAACAAGGCCCTTTATATCATTATGGTCAACCATCTTGATCCCGGAAAATCGCTGAAACCGGGTAAGATCCTCCTCATTCCGCTGGTCACCATCCACAGGGTGAGAAAAAATGAAACCTTCAGGAATCTTGCGCAGAGGTATCTCAAAGACCCCGGGAAAGCCCATGCACTGGCCATACTCAACGGCAGTGAGGAAAAAAGGGTGCTGAAGAAGGGGACCATGATAAAAATTCCCTTTGAGTTGTTCTACCGTGTAGAGCGGGGCGACACCCTGGGTGCTATTGCCGCCAGATATCTTGGAGACGAGAAGGATGCAGTGTTCCTCAGGGATTATAACAGGCTCAGAAATCTCAGTGATATAAAGCCGGGCATGAGGCTCGTCATTCCTCTCATGGTGGAGAGGGTAAGGCACCCGATGAAGACAAAATCTCCGGCCATGGAAATAAAGAAGATCGACACATCCCTCTACCGGAAGGATCTGAACGAAGCAATAGCTCAATACGACGAAGGTGAATATAAGATGTCGATTGATAAGCTTATGGGGATCACACTCAAGATGCGGGAAAATCTAATCTTAAAAAAAGACCTGATCAAGATACATAAATACAGGGCGTTTGATTTTATAGCCCTTGACGAGACCGTTGCTGCGAAAGGGGAGTTTATGGAGATCCTGAAGCTTGACCCTCGATTCCGTATGGACCCCAGGACTACCTCTCCCAAGATACTCTCTGTATTCGATGACGTGAGGCATTGAGCGGTTGAGACGGGACAATTGACAGTCATTCCTGTATTGGTTATATAACAACAATTGTGAAAAAGGACTCTTATAAAACTTCAAAGTCAGTAAAATGCATGCTGTTGGTTATAGCATGCATTTCGTTTTATCTTCCTGTACGCTATGCACTCGGGAAGGATGAACCACAGGAGGGTATGGTGAATACCCGGAAAATCAGTACTGCACAGGCAATCATGAACAATGTGTTGATAGAACTTCTGAAAAAAGACATAGATGACTTAAAAAAGATAAAGAGCTACCAATGTACTTTTATAAAGCAGGAAATGTTTAACGGCAAACTCAGTCATGAGGAGACCATTAACTATTACTACCAGGCACCCTGCAGCATTTATATGAAGTGGACGAACGAACGGGAAAAAGGCCTTGTTGCAGTGTACGACTGTCAAAAAGACAAAGACCATTTTATGGGAAAAGACGGCGGGCTTACAGGGTACATCGGGTTCATGAAATTCGGATTAAAGAACTCTTTTATAAAGATCTTGCATCCAAACCACTGGCAGATCAATCAGTCTGACCTCATTTTCATAACCGAGATGATCTTTGACCAGATGAAGGATTCCATAAAGTCCGGACAGTTCAAACTGGACTCCATCAAAACAGTGCACGATAATGAAGCAGGTGTGGATACCGTTCAGTTCAATGTATTCCTTTCCGACAAACCGGTTGACGGAATATTGTACAGCAAGGCATCGATATGGGTGGATTCGAATACACTCATACCGGTTAAATTCTTGCTGTATAATTTCGAGGGTGAACTCTATGGGCGGTACGTATTAAAGGACGTAAAGCTGAACGTGAACATCCCCCATGACCTGTTTGCACCCGTCAGATAGCAGTACTGCACTTACAGTATTCCGTATTATTTGATAAACATCTGGAGTTTCATGGCAAGTCCCATGTCTCCCGTTATCTTGAGCTTGCCCGACATGAATGCCATAATAGGGTTTACCTGGCCCTTTAACATGGCGGAGTATTCGGATGCCTTCATTTTAATGGTACTTACCGGTAAGTTTGCATTATTAAACTGCAGTTTTGCATTGAACGGTTCACCGGTTTCCCTTGATAGTACGAGGTTCAAAACACCTTTTACACCGAGCAGGGAGTCGTACTTGCTTTTATTCAGCATGGCAGGGTTGAAGAACATGCCCATTACCGCATCACCACCTTCTTTCCCGGTGATTGAGTCGCGCCAGTCCTTTTCGTTTAATTCAAAACATATCTGGGGATCCGGAATGCCGTTTGCCGTTACCTGTAAGTCCGTACCGTTCTTTACGACGATACCATAGGTTGCCCCGTTGTCCCCGGTGATTTTAAACTGCAGTTTGAAGTCAAACCCATTCATGTCCTGAACAGGGTGATCCCTCAATTCATCCCTGAATATCTGGGGGACAACCTCTTCGAAAAACTTTCCTACGCTTATGTCCCATTGGACTTCGTTTCCGTTTGTCATTTCATTCCTCCTTTAAT
>DAHXOM010000007.1 GCA_027364825.1 bacterium
TTTTTTTACTTTCATCTATAACCTCTCCTTTTTGATAAGACCTATACTATTAGAAAAAAAATATAAGTCAAGTATTTATAAAATACATGGAAGAACAATAAGTTAAAGATTATTGTTCTTTTAAAAGAGCGGATTGGGGCAGGGCTACACAAACCCTAATCTTTTACAAATATCCTTCATCATGATGTTTAATTTCCTATTCTTCTCTAACATCATTCCGAATCTCCTGCTCGACTGGGATCAAGCAGGCTCCCTATACCAAAGTATGCGCCTGTCTCTTTCAGCCGCAGTCCATAGTTTCTTCTCCATAAGCTGGCGGTCCTCAAGGACCACGAAAGCCGCTATAAGAACTCTTGGGAAAGGCTTGCATTGGATAAATTTGCAAAACGATAGGCAATAAGGTAAGGAATGATACAAAGATTTTATCGCACAGTGTTCTATGAATAAGGGCTGGTCAGGGACGACAGAAGTCGTTATTACATTTTTACACAAGAGGAGGATACGTTTATGTCTTCACCGATTACGAGCAAGGACGCCCAATACGCGTACGACATGGTAGAAAAGATCTGTAGCGGGGTGGGGCCCGGTCTTCCCGGAAGTCCCCAGGAAAAGGCACGGGCAAAGATATTTCAGGAGGAGATGGAATCGCACCTCGGTGCCGTCAACGTGGCGACAGAAGAATTCTCCGTGACCCCCGGTGCCTTTCTCGGATGGCTCCCTGCCGGAGCAGTCTTTCTCATCCTTGCCGCTCTGCTGAATATCTCGTTCGGACACTTTCAGGCTGTTTCTCCCTGGATCAGCACGATCCTTGCACTGGTCTTCTCCATTATCCCGATATTGGCCGGTGGACTCGAGTTCATATTTTATCACGAGTTCACGGAGCCATTCTTTGCGAAGAAGCAGTCTATTAACGTGATAGGTACGCTCAGAAAACCGGGGACCAAGAACATCAAGCGTCTCCTCATCCTCGGGGGCCATCATGACAGTGCCATGGAGATGACCTGGCTCAGGTTCCTGGGCTATGGCTATTTTCTGGCCATGGCGACGATTTTTATCGGATTAGGTACCATGCTCGTCTTCACCAGCATCCAGCTTGCCGGGCTTATCTGCGGAAATGCCGGTCTGATCGGTGCCGGGACCCTCGGACATATTCCCCTTGCATATCCGGTCATACCGGCGATCCTATTCGCCGCTTTCTTCAACAGGAAAGGCAAGGCGGGTGGAATTGTCCCCGGCGCTGCGGACAACCTCTCGGGAAGCGCCCTGGCTGTTTCCCTATGCAGTTTCCTGGCGAAGAACCCCTCATACATACCCGATGACACGGAGATCCGGTTCATCTCCTTTGGTAGCGAGGAAGCGGGGCTCCGGGGTTCCCGCCGCTACGTGGAACGTCACCTCGATGAGTTGAAAAGACTCGACGCGCGCCTTCTCAATATCGAAACCGTCACGCATCCGGAAATCGCCATCCTGACCTCGGATGTAAACGGAACGGTACAAAATTCACCGGAAATGGTTAAGGGTGTGGCTGCAGCGGCAGCCCGTGCAGGTGTACCCCACGCGGTAAAGCCGTTTCACTTTGGAGGGGGAGGGACCGATGCCGGTTCTTTCAGCAAGGCAGGCCTGAAGGCCACTACGCTCCTGCCCTTCAAGGTCCCTCAGCAAATGGTGGCGTTCTATCACCAGAAGTGGGATGTCCCCGGGGTGCTGACCATAGAGCCGCTCCTGAATGTGCTGAAGCTCGCCTTCGAGTGGGTTCGCACCGGCGGTGAGTGAACGGAGCGCAGGTTCAGACCGAAAGAACTGTTGTCCCGGTCCAAACCGGAAATACCTCCAAAGGTCTTTTCTCCCTGTACCTATTGACAATTCACCATCAGAATTGTAAAAAATTACCATGGAGAGTCAATCTTTTATCAAGGGCAGCTCTATCAAGGCTGTAAAAGAGTTTATTGTAAAACATGGAGGAGATGAGTCATATCAAAAAGTCATAGACGGTATGTCAGCGGATTCCCGATCGGTTATTGGTAATAAGTCTATTCTCTCTTCAACCTGGTATCCGATGGATGTGTATGTGGATTTCTTGAAATCTGTCAAAAATGTACTTGGTAAAGACAATAAAATAATCCTCTATGAGACAGGAAGCTACATTATTGAATATGGCTACAACGCATTCTATAAATTGTTTTACCGGTTTGGAAGCCCTCAGTTTATACTCAAGAATTCTAAATACCTCTGGTCAAGCTATTTCAAGCCGAGCAGGCTTACCGTCGTGAAAACAACCGAAACCTCGGCATTGCTGAGGGTTGAAGGAGAGCCGCTGCCGGATAAGGTTCTGTGTGAAAGTACGGCAGGCGGTATGGAACAGTCCGCCAAGTTATCCGGCGCTAAAAATATCAAGATACAAGAAACGCAGTGCAGGGTAACGGGCAGTCCATACTGTGAATACGATATAACCTGGGAGCTTTGACCCGGAGAACGCTCTACCCGGTCATTCGCCGATAATCTTTACCAGCACCCTTTTTCTGCGCATGCCGTCGAACTCGCCGTAGAAGATCTGCTCCCACGGGCCGAAATCGAGTTTGCCGCCGGTAATCGCGACCACGGCCTCCCTGCCCATGACCTGCCGCTTCAGGTGCGCATCGGCATTTTCTTCCCCGGAATTGTGACGGTATTGCTTTACGGGTTCATGCGGTGCAAGCTTTTCGAGCCATACATCAAAATCATGGTGGAGCCCGGATTCGTCATCGTTGATAAAAACAGAGGCCGTTATATGCATGGCGTTGACCAGCACAAGCCCCTCTTTGACAGCACTTTCCCGGAGGCATTCTTCGATCTGCGTCGTAATATTGATAAACGCCCTTCTTGCAGGTACATTGAACCATAATTCCTTGCGGTATGTCTTCATCTCACATCCACCTCTGTGTACTTTATACTACAAGTCCTCCGGAATATACAACCAGATTATCTTGACTTGAATGACATATCTGGTAGTGATTCGGATAGAGAATACCGTAAAGGAGGGTTTATGACGAAGGCAGATTTTGTAAAGAAGCTTGCCCATGAGATAGAGGTCTCCACGGCAAAGGCGGAATCGGTTTTAAACACCTTTATAAAGCATGTTACGGATGTATTAAAAAAGGGTGATAAGCTGACATTGCCTGGTTTTGGTACGTTCCTTGTTACAAAGAGGGCCGCGAGAACGGGTTTCAATCCCCAGACAAAAGCAAAGATGAAGATAGCCGCACGAAAAGCACCGAAATTCAGACCCGGAAGCAAACTAAGAAAAGTTATCGCAAAATAAGCCCCGTTAGAAAGTTAGCCAGAGGCTCATCCGCCCAAGGAGGAGATAAGCCCTCTGGCTTAGAAGCGGGTTTAAACCGCACCTTTTCTATGAGGACTTAAATTTCATCATGGTATTCCTACAACAAATTGCAGGACTTTCTAACGGGGTAAATCGCATTAGTTCACCTCCGTTATGCTTGCCCTTTTTGCAGGTGTGATTTAAAAGTCCTGCATACCTGCACAATATGTTTCGTTTATTGAAAATGCCGGTGAGTTTTTAAGAGGAGGTACTCTATGGGGACATTGTGGATTGTTGGTTTGGCATTCACGGTTTTTATGATTGCTGCCATGTGGAAGGTCTTTGAAAAAGCAGGACATCCCGGATGGGCTTGTTTGATTCCAATCTATAACTTGTATGTCATGATCAAGATCGCAGGCAAACCCGGGTGGTGGCTAATCTTATATATTATCCCCCTGGTAAACCTGATTGTCAGCGGTGTTGTTTCTATAGGTGTTGCCGAGCGGTTCGGGAAGGGGGTAGGGTTTGGGTTCGGGCTCTGGATCCTGTCTTTTATCTTCTATCCCATTCTCGGCTTCGGAGACGCCCAATATAAGACAGCTTGATAAAGTCCGAGGGGTTGCGCGTGCGTATTTACCCAAAACACACAATAAGAGAACCAGCTCATTCATTGAGAGTACCCTCCGGAAGGGTCAGGCTATCCCCCTTCTTAACTATTTAAATAGTTAAGAAGGGTTCAAACGGTTTAAGCCGATCGAATTCCTCTGCAAAGTTGTCATTGCGAGGAGTAGAACAACGAAGCAATCTACGTGAATAAGGATTGCCTCGCTACCGCTCGCAAAGACAGAACAAGGGTGTCTTTTCGGATATTTGAAGAATACCTAACTTTTTCAGCCAAATGGCGAATCCGCTCCTGGCTGAGACGCAGGATTACCTCTCATTCCACAAACCTTCCTTCCCGCAAAAAGCGGGATAAGTCCCCGGATATTTTTCAAGTGCATTTTTTAACGTGTGAAGTCCTCTATCGTCAGTTTGAGCATAAGCAAGCTGGCACGATGTTTGCATACCAATTCAGTATTGAATAAAAAATAATTTAATTCATAAGAAAGGAGA
>DAHXOM010000147.1 GCA_027364825.1 bacterium
TAATTTTAGTTTCTGCGGCAGCCATTGCCACGACAGGGGCATGCGGAAGCAGCGGCGGGGGAAGCAATAATAACGCCTGCACTGCCAGCGGCACCTGTAACGTAAACGTTACCGGCACCTGGAGCACAACAGAACAGGTGAGTGCCAGCGCATGCGGTAGTGCATTTACCGATTACAACAGCTATACGGTCACCCAGACAGGATGCAATATTGTTGTTTCATCGGCAAGCGGTGCAGGACCGTTCAACGGTGCGGTGAATGGGAGTCAGATCTGCTGGACAGGAAGCTATCCTAATAACGGAGGAACGACTACCATCACCTCCTTGGTTCTTACTGTTGATTCAAGCGGAACCAGCTTCCAGGGGACGTCCCACTGGACTTGGAGCGATGGAAGCACTTCATGTTCCGGTACAACACAGGTCACGGGGACAAAAAACTAAGTACTGTACAACGTACCAGGGACAGGGCTTGTCCTGGTTCATTTCCCGAATATTTCTTTCACGCGTCCTATGTGCCCGCTTTCCAAACGGACTTTGATCCCGTGCGGATGCACCGGCGAGTTGGTTAAAATGTCCTTTACAATGCCCTCGGTCAGCTTGCCGGTACGCTGGTCATTTTTCAATACAATCGATACGTGCAGTCCGGGTCTTATATCCGAACGTCTTGTCCCATCCATATATCATTCTCCTGCCTGAATGCTCTATCACCGATAACAAACAAAAAAAAGAAAAAGGAACAGGGGGCAGGGCTGCGCGACGTTTTGAATTGAAGCGGGCGTGCCGATGGCACGCCCGCAGTATCTCCCGGTCTTCTAAAATCTGTTGAAGCCGGTCCGACAGGTCATCTGGCGTATCTCATCGCCAGGTGCAACTGATGTATTGCTTCATTGACACGCTTTATCGCCATTGACTTATGCCCGCCAAACGCCGGTGGTGCCTGCTCAAGCAGTGCCCTTGTGTCCTTTAACATCACTATGGCTTTGGCAATACGTGGATGCGGACCTGATGCCTGTGCTACGTTTACTGCCGGCGTCGAGCAAAAAACAAGTGTTGAAAGTACGAGTATCAATCCGGCAAAGCTCACGATTCTTTTTATCATGGTAAATACCTCCTTTTTTTATCGATAATTATTTGTATGCTTTTTGATCAGTCGGCTTCAATCGCACGGATTCAGCGTGATCTGTTTACCGTTCAGCAATGCAACATCACTGCACAGGCTGTTTGTTACATAAGAAAGATAATAGGTATTGATTATACTTCCATCGCTATCTCTTGTCAGGAGTATACTTATGGTACCGTCCACAGGATGACAGCAGCCCTGTGCCAGCGTAAGGTTTGTTACCGTTACCGATGCAGTGACCTTTGCAAGCTTATGATCAACAGTACCACTGCCATTGAAAATACGCTGGGTTACGGTAGAGCCGGAAATTGTATCTGCATAAGTAAAATTGAGTGCAATGAGATGATGCATTACGATCCTGCCGACGCTGGTTGCTGCTATTCGCTCTTCGTTGACACTGACTGTCCTTGTTACGGTTGATAGCGTAGAGCCTGACCAGACAAAATTCTTAATTATACCGGTTGAACCGTTTATGGACAGAGATGCGCCATCCCATCTGGTCCTTACAATGGCAATTTGTGCATCAATGGTTTCCGTGGTTATTTTATCTGTTGTTACGTCCGTAAACAAGGTAACCGTCATGCTTATGGTCCCGGACGTAGTCACCTGGCTGAAGGGGTAGTTGCTTGGAATACAGCCATTCCCGAAGTCTACCGATACCGTATAGGTAGATGGATTTTGCCCGACGAGCTGTTTGCTCACTGATGGACACGAAGTACCGCCGGACAATGCATCCAAACCCATTATGCCGAGGCCAGCCTGATTATCCCCGATGGATGATAGGGCAATCGAATCACTGGCTGATGAACTAATGGATCCCTCTGTTGTCTGGTTGATAGAAGTTGTATCAAGCCCTGTTGTTTGTTTTCCGCATCCTGTTAATTGAAAACCAACCAATCCTAAAACCGCTAAAACCGTTAATAACCTTTTTAACATATACGTTACCTCCTCTTTTATCTATTCAACAGGCGATACAAAGAAAGGTTTCGGTAAAAATGGACAAGAAATAAATCAATTGAATCTAAAATGAGATTGTTATAAGAAAATAACCCATGCCGTTTAAATGGGGTGTACTGGTTTTATTTTTAATAGTGCTTCTCACGGTGAAGGTCCATGCATTTTCTGCGACATCAACCGGAGTTGTGAGTCTGAGATACCAGACAGGCCGGAACCTGTCCCTTCTCAACCCCGGGATCAAATATCCGGACGCTGGCTTTGCCGCAGCATACCTTATGCCGCAGGTTGATGTTGAGCAGGGTGAATGGTTTCACGCTGCACTCGGGTTATATTCCGGCGAGCTGTCACCGAGAACATTCTCACAGAACAGCCTTACCCTTTACGGCGTTGAAAATGTGAATGATTATTTCAATGATACCTCGTTCATCCGTAAGGCGTTTGTGAATTTCAGTCCAAGCGAATCAACAAATATTTATGCAGGAGAGAGGGAGAGCGTCGGGGGCTCACGTCTTCTGTTCGATAACTATCAGCCATCTGTAACCTTCGATTACGACATGACGGACGCCATGGATGTTCCTCTCTCATTCGAGTTTAATGCCGTCAAGGTTGAACCGTACAAGCTGTACGATCCTTCGCGGACGAGCATGTTCTATGATGCGGAGCTCAGCTATAATTTTTCGTTGTTCGAGTACGTCACTGTATTCTATTCGAATTTCGAAGACACGGACAATACACTTGCCCCTCTGTTGAACAACACCATATATTCCACGCTTTTCAACCGCACGGAATATAACGCGCTTGTCAGCAGATACGGGAGGATAAGGGCAGATCGAATCATTGCATGTCTTCAGCAGGAATATGCAAGCGGGGGGCCAATCCATTCGTCGGTCAGCAATATCAACTGGACAGGCATTACCGGCGACAGATATTTCGGCCCCTTCGAGGTAAATATGACCGGTATACTCGAAAACGGCAGCGGCAGTATAAACGGAAACAATTGCTTCGATTACGCAAGGCCATTCTCCCGCCACTATAACACGTACGGCTATCTTGCAGATGCAAAATTAAAATATCACGTGAAGGACAAGGCAACGATCGGCGTATTTTTTAACCTGTCTTCCGGGGACAAAACACCTGCACAGGCCATCATAAAGCAGGGAACACTCAACAGCTTTATAGCGATCTTTCCGTACAATACGGAATCGTCCCTGTTTTTTAACGGCGGTATAAATCAGAATCTAAACACCGGCTCCATATCCATGGCAGGGAGAAGAGGACTGGGCGATGTCGCTTACGGAGGCATCATAGATGTATACCCTGTAAAATCCATAGAATTTACCCTCACCCCGGTTATGATCTATCCCGAAATAACGGACAAGGCATACGGTTTTGAAACAGACTTTACCTTCACCTATATCGCGAACAGGTATCTGTCGTTACCGTTCGAAGTGGATTATTTCAATCCCGGGGACTTCTTTCAGGGTTACGACATTTCGGACATATACCAGATTCTGTTTGGTGCCGATATCAGGTGGTAAACCCCGGAACTTTTTATCTATTGAATGGTTTAAACTATGAGAGATGAGATGGATGATGATACAAAAACAATGCTCAGGCTTAAAAACGGCGAGAGGGCTGCCTTTGACGAGCTCTACAATACATTTAAAACTCGCATCTATAATTATGTTTTCCGGTATCTGGGCAATGTTTATATATCCGAGGATGTTACGCAGGAGGTATTTGTAAGAATGTATATGGCTGCAAAAAACTATGAACCGACGGCACGGTTTTCAACATGGCTTTTCACCATCGCAACGAACCTCGCTATCAACGAGCACCATAGGGTACATCATTCAGAGCTGTTCGAAGCGGATGCCATACAGGACGATAGACTTTTGACAGAGGAAAGTGCGGTACTCAGAGATAATGAGCGGCATTTGTTGAAGATTATCGGCACATTGCCTGAAAACCAGCGGACAGCAATACTCCTCAGAAGCTATGAAGGTATGGACTATCAAGAGATATCTGCGGTACTGCAGGTAAGTGAAAAGGCCGTAAAATCGCTTCTGAGCAGGGCAAGGGAAAGGTTATTACATGAATATAAAGACGTTGACCTGTAAGATAAGACTATATTTTACAAAAAGGCTGATCTCGTCCTCCATCGACGGTGCACTTGATAAGGCATCAGAGGCCAGGGTTGCACGTTTGCTGGAGCAATGCCCCGGGGCAAAGGCTTACAGGGAACGGCTTTTAAGACTTGACGGCAAGATAAAAGCCATACCATCCCTTATACCCCCGGACATCGTAAAACAAAGGATTGACAATGCAATAATAGCCGGCGGCAGTGCTGCAATTCAGAACATTGGCAGTGCAAGCGTGCGCTCTCACCGATGGATGTATATCCTGTCATCCTCTTTCCTTGTTATCGCGGCGTTCACCATCACCTTCGGTATAAAGACATACAACAACAGAGCGAGGCAGACCGTGGCGATGTATGCGTCCATGGACATGTATCAGCGCATGGACCTCTATGAACACATGGATATGATGGAGCACCTTCAGGAGGTCATGGCAATAAACCAATCAAATAAAGATGCGCAGGGAATAAAAAAATGAAACTTTACTATGGACTTTTCTTGATAGGTTTCGGACTGCCTTTTACGCTGCATGCAGCTCCGGTTACCGGCACGACTGTAGTATCGCCGACTACATCAACGATAGCTCAGAACAGGCTCCAGGAAGACCAGGAAGTCATAAAGCATCTCGATATGCTGGAGCACATGGACATGTATGAGCACATGGACATGTATGAATACATGAACGTTTTTAAACAGGAGGACAATAAATGAAATATATTAAATACTTGCAGATTATCTCGATATTAATTCTGCTGTCATCCGTTGCATTTGCCGGAACTCCTGAACAGGGCATATCGAATACCGGGAACGCACAAAGCCGATGGGATCGGCTGAGCCCGGAAAAAAAACAGGAACTCAGAGAGATGTATAAAAAATGGGAATCTTTACCCGAAGACAGGCGTGAACAGACCATCCGCAACTATATGCTGTTCAAATCCATGACACCGGAGCAGCGCGAAAAAATCATGAAGAACTATATAGTATTCCGGAGTTTGCCCGAAGAACAAAAACAGTTGATAGTAAAGTCTTACGAGCGCTGGCTCAGGCTTCCTCCGGTCAAAAGGCAGATGATACTCAGAAATTATGAGATATATCAATCACTGTCGCCGCAACAAAAAGAGATGATCAGGAAAAAATATCTTATCTGGAAGAGCATGACCCCGGAACAAAGGGAAAGGCTGAGAAGCCTCATGAGAACAAGGATAAAACAAAAGCAATGAGGTCATGTCCGACACAATTTTGATCTCAAAGTAAAGGCTTCAATGATTAAGGCATGGTTTGCAATGTCATCCATGGAAAGAATCAGGCAAACAAAAGAGCCAACACTATTCACTTGACATTCTGCTCCGGTTAAACTGTAATTTATCTATCCAAGGGGAGCTGTAAAAGGCTGAGAATTCTTTGTGAATAAACCCTTAGAACCTGATCTGGATAATACCAGCGCAGGGATTGGAGTCCGATATATTCTCGCCTTTTCTGTTTTTTTACAGCTCGCCTGGAAATAAATTCCGGAGGTACGTATGGTAAAAAAGGCAGGGCTGTTTGCCTCTGTAGCAGAGGCAGACGTAACAAGGGCAATCACAAGGGCATATCTGAAACAGCTTGACGAGTATGCGCAGTCCGACGTGGTTATTGTCGGCGCGGGACCGAGCGGTCTGACCGCAGGCGCCGAACTCGCGAGAGCAGGGCTCAAGACGTTGATCATCGAGCGCAACAACTATCTCGGCGGCGGGTTCTGGATCGGCGGCTATCTGATGAACAAGATCACGGTCAGGGAGCCATCGGAAAGAATACTGGCCGAACTCGGCGTGCCGTATGAAGAGGCCATCCCGGGACTCTACGTGGCGGATGGACCGCACGCAACTTCCAAACTCATCGCTTCTGCATGCGATGCAGGCGTGAAGTTTTTGAGTCTCACGCTCCTTGATGACCTTATCGTCAAGGACAACCGGGTGACCGGCGTTGTGATAAATTACGCGCCGGTTTCTGCAATGCCGCGGGAGATCACCTGTGTTGACCCGGTGGCCATCGAGTCGAAGGTCGTCATCGATGCAACAGGTCATGACGCAAAGGCCGTGAAGAAGCTCGAGGAGAGGGGCCTTTACAAGACAAAAGGCATGGGGCCGATGTGGGTAAACGAGTCAGAGGACGGTGTTGTCGAATATACATCGGAGGTGTTTCCCGGTCTTATCGAGACAGGCATGTCCGTTTCGACGACCTACGGCCTGCCGCGCATGGGGCCTACATTCGGTGCGATGCTGGTCTCGGGCAAGAAAGCCGCTGATGTGGTAAAGACAAAGCTC
>DAHXOM010000152.1 GCA_027364825.1 bacterium
ATACTAATTTTTTGATTTCGAGTTCCTTGTCCGATAAGGCGAAAACAGACGGCCAAACCCATTCGTCGATAGAAAGGGGCCATTGTATCCCCGGTTTCAATAAATAGAGTTCCCTATTCTTTTTATCCCAACGCTTATCAACATAATCTTCGGCGCTCAACCGGACATCAAAGCCTAAAAGTTCATGATTTTTGTAGTTCATGACCCTTTCCTCATTTTATAGAGCACGTTGAATTAGAGTTTCCTGCCTATTTATTACCATTATTTTGTTTTATTCCCATCATTTTATCAAAATGGTTTTTGTATTTCGGGGAATTCATAACATCGAGAATTCCTTTTGCACTTACATTATCAGGATACTTCTCTAAAGCCTGTTTAAATGTTTCTTTGGCTTCCTTGTATTTTCTTTTATGCAAGAGTAACAGACCTTCTTTAACGAGCTTATCGGATTCATTCTTTGCTTCTATGTCTAAGAAAACCTTCCATGTATTGTTTTCATACACCAGACGTATACCTTCTTCATCTGTCAGAATCTTTGAAGGTGTGGTTGATAAGATAGTTTTGGCAAGTTCGTTGTCCGCTTTTCTCAGTGACTCTTTCATGGTAGCGATTATTTCTGATTCCGCCATATTTGCACCTGCACGAACAAACACAGGAAAACCAAACTTGTCCAAGGTAGACATTTCTTGGGCTCGATAATCAGGTGTCTGAATTATAAATGTTCCTGTTGCCGAGGTGTCATTGACTGTTTGTATTTCTTTGAGCTGGCAGGTTCTTTTTTTAAAAATTGCCTTTTTACTGTTGGGCAATCCGACATAATAACTGTCAATAAATTCTTTTTGTGAAATGCGATGTTTGTCTTTGTCCGAAATAAGCCGGTAGGCATTCCCAAAATCTCCTTTACAATAGAAGTCCACATATTGCTCTGCTACGTGAGAGGATGTCATACTATCTTCGTCCTTCCTCGGTATTATATTTACGGCAACAAGAGTAACGATTAAACCTATAATTAATGGACCTGTAGGTAACAACCACATAATCCATGCTTCTTTTTTAAAGTTCGGCATAGGACTCTACCCTATTTTTTCTTCTTGCTAGCTCGCTTGCGTACTTGATCCCAAGGGTTGAGGCGTTTGCTTTAGCCCAGTCCGTGAGCTTGGTTGTACCTGCTGGGGGTGATTTTGTGTACAGAAGGTCTTCTTTCAGACCTTCTATCTCTTCCCTTGTGATCATTGTGTCCCCGACGAGCTTTCCGACCAGCCACCCCACCATGTACCCAAGCGAATCGGGAATGGAAATAACAGGTCTGTGCTTGCCGATTATATTACCTATTGTTTTGACAAGCTCTCTATAGGTAAAGGTTTCCGGCCCTGTTGCATCAATGATTGTATTTTCATTCCTCTCACCCTGCTCAACAGCTATCTTCGCAAGGTCATCAACATATATGGGCTGCAGTCTGTAATCGCCCTTGCCGAACACGCCGAAAACAGGAAATTTTCTCAGCATCCACGCTATATTGTTTATAAGGATATCTTCTTTGCCAAAGAGTACGGCAGGTCTGAGTATGGCGTATGAAAGGCCTGATTCTATCAGTGCCCGTTCAAGTCTTGCCTTGCCTTTGAAGTATTCAAGGCGGGAATCCTCCGAAGGATTTGTGATGCTTACATGTACAACACGCCTTACACCTGCTTTCTTTGCAGCATCAAACAGCTTCTGCGTATTTTCTACAGCAGTTGAATGACTGAAAGATATCTTGTTGCCCGAATAGTTAAACCTGATCCAGTAGGTATTATACAAGACAGAAACACCTCGCAATGTTTCTGCAAGCTTTTCGGGATTGTCGAAGTTAAAAGGATATGCCTTTATTCTTTCTTTGAATGGGTTTGCCCTGTCATAAGAATTTGTGAGTGTTATGACTTCACAACCTTTGGCGAGCAGTTGCTCAGCAATGTATTGGCCTGAGTAGCCGAATGCACCGGTAACTGCGTGTATTTCTCTAGACATAATTTACCCTGTCTGCGCTCTTTTTGCTAAACAGTCTATGGCAGCAACAACACCTATATCTTGTCTAAGAAAGATAGAATATATTTTCATATATTATTAAAAGCTCATTCTAAAATATTCAATGAATCGGTGCC
>DAHXOM010000155.1 GCA_027364825.1 bacterium
TACCTCAAAATACGATCAATATTGCTCCCCATAAAATAACCCGCACCTATCCAGATGGGTATATCCAATAATCCCGCAAGAGCGTCGGTTATCATAAACTTTCTGCGCTTTGTCCCCATGATGCCTGCAGAAAGAAAAACAGCCAGCCTTAAGCCGCTGACAAAACGGGCTATGAATATGGCCTTATTTCCATGCTTACTGTAAAAGCGTTCAACTTTTTCAAGACCCACGTCTCCGATAAACCGCCTGATGATGTTGTGTCCCTTAACACCCTTGGCCCATCCCCTGCCGATGTAAAACAAGATCAGGTCCCCTCCTATGACACCGAGAAAATCAACAGGGCCGGTAACATAAACGGATGTTAACCCTTTATAGGCAATGTAACCGGATATAACGAGCAGCACCTCCTCCGGAATCGGCAATCCCAGGCCGCACAGCAGCAACAAAATAAATGTCGCTACATAGGTGAAATGTTCGGCGTACTGTATCAGTAATTCGGTTCCCATTTGGTAATCCAAACATGCCTTCTCTTATTTTTTTACGGCACTCTTTTTTATGAATTCGATATGCTTTGATACCGCTTCTTTTCCTCTTCTGATCAGCAGCGGTATCTTATCAAAGTCGAATTGACCTATATCGTCTACATCGGGACTTATTATAACGTCCGCAAACTTCAGTCTTTCCATGCGTGTCTCGTTGAGCATAATGCGTATACTCTTCATGATGACGTCAAAAATATTGGTCGGCTCTTTCTTAAAGGTCTTCTGATCGACAAGGTCCACACCTATGATGAAGTCTACGCCGTTCATCCTGAGTATCTGGCAGGGAACGTCCGCAAGGAGCGAGCCGTCCACGAAGAGCTGATTATCGATCCGCACCGGCACAAAAATACCGGGTATGGCACTGCTTGCCATTACCGCATCTGCAACAGGACCGCGGGTAAACGGATACGGTTTTCCCGTGATCAGGTTGACAGCGGGAATGACCAGCGGTATCTTCGCATCTTCGATCTTGGCATCCCCTATAAAGTTTTTCACGAGTTTGCCGATACCTTCCGTGGAAGCGAGTCCCATCCTTGGCAGACGCAGTTTAAATATATCGGACATGTGCAGTTTTTCTGCCGAGGATTTTATATCCTTTATATTTATACCGAAAGCATACAGCGCCGCAATGATGCTGCCGGCTGATGTGCCTGCTATAGCGTCTATCTTTATGCCTTCATCTTCCATTGCTTCAAGCACGCCTATGTGTGCCGTGCCCCATACCACACCGCCGCCAAGGGCAATGCCGATGCTTTTTGCTTTATCCTTTCTTATAAAGGACTGGAGCTTTTCAAATATATTGAAATTTGCCATACTCAATGCCTTTCAGTACATCCTCTCTATGTCCACGTGCTGATAGTAGTAATGGATAATCTGCCGGTAGTTATACCCTTTTTTAGCCATGCCGTAAGCACCCCATTGACACATTCCAACCCCGTGTCCGAACCCCCTGCCATGAAAAAATATTTCATTGTCTTTGACCTGTGCCCAGAACAGCGTGCTTCTCAATTTATCATAACCTATGACGCCCCTCAGGGTGACGCCATCAAGATCGATGTTCCCCCGGTTTGTGATGACCCTTGCTGTCATTACCCTTTGTGTCCTGCTCCTCTTCAATATTTCGAACCCGTATACCCCGGACAGATTATACCCCTTTACAATTAATCTGTCTGCAAGAGCTTTGAACCGTAGAGCGTACTTCCAGTTGAAGTTCGGGGCTATCCTGCAAAAGTTACATTTTACGGCACGCAGATACGGATATTTGTAGCCGATTGCATCTTCAGAGTTTTCCGTTTCTCCTCCACAGGAAGAATGATACATTGCAAGTATGGGTTTTCCCCCGTAGGTTATGATCTGTCCGCGTGTTGCGTTGACAGCTTCCCATCCCTTGTTGTCTTCTGCATCAGCTCCAAGGTAAACCTGATCCATGAACCCGGTGTCCATGTCAAAGTATTGGTCCAGGTGTTTTTCCTTTTGCCATAATGCATACGTTCTTGCGACGACGGCCTGGGCCTTCAGTGCTTCTATTGGCCAGTTATGGGGCATCTCTGCATTCACAAGGCCGGCAACATAAGATTCGAGATTGATTTCATTAACGACAATAAGATGTTTGTTGTCTATATTGACTATCTCAAGGTGGCCTCTCAAGGATTTGCCGTTTATCCTTACCATGCCGCCTGAGAAGATAAGAGTCACCATGCGTGCCGGAAACAGTGCTTTATTTACCATGATGCCGTTTTTAGCCGCCGATACGATGATATAGGATATACCCGGATTTCTGAACAGGTATAAGTTTTTATAGGTGTCGATAAGCTGAATATCCTTGCCTTCTATGTGGAGGGTGGAAATATCATCAAAAACTTTAACCCTTACCGTGGGTACGGCACTATCAGGATAACCATGCGACGGTACCAGTATGATAAAGAATATAAGGCAAATGAAAATTATCAGTTTTTTGTGCTTAGGTTTCAACATTTTTAATACTTACCTCACTATTTGGCAATGTTGCAATATTTTATTGAATGTTTTGTTAATTTCAGTATATAGAATAAGGTATGGCAGGTTTTAGTAGCTCAGGACATATTAGTGAGCCCCAGTTGGTAACCGTACTGAAGAATATTGCAACGATGAGGTTAGAGGGTATCATGAGGGTGGAAGCGGGTAAGTTTAAAAAAGAATTGTATTTTAAAAACGGCTTACTCGTGGGAGGAAGATCTAATATTTTGAAAGAAACATTCGGCAGGGTGTTGTTTGAGAACGGATTGGTAAGCCAGCCTGATTATGAAGATTCCTTAAAAGAGGTCCTGGAGAAAAAGAAAAAGCACGGCACGGTTTTGCAGGAAAGGGGCCTTTTGCCGATAAACATAACCGATGCCCTGAAATTGCAGCTCCGGATGAGATTTGTCTATACATTCAGTATGAGTGACGGTGCTTTTCATTTCAGGGAGACCGTAATACCCGATAACGTTGTTTCACAGTATTCAATGTCTTTGTTCAATCTTATTATGGAGGGAGTGAAACTGCATTTGCCCAAGAGCATTTTGTCCGAGTTTGCACGCAATAATGCAGACAAGGTATACGTAAAAGGCAGCGAGCAATATGACCCGACGCTGTTAAACCTGACACAGGCTGAATTAAACTTCCTTCTAAAGTTAACGTCCGACAAGTCTTTCGGTCAGATCTTATCTTCGGTGCAAATGAAACCCGATGAAGCTTCCGGTCTTGTTTATTTGTTTTTAGGTATGGGATTTATTGCGGACAAAAAACAAGGTGCAGTTCAGGAAAAAAAGGGGGAAGAAAAGATACAGATAAGTGAAGAACACAGGAAACAGATCGAAGAGTTTAAGGATAAACTCGATGAATTAAAAGAAAAAAATTATTACGAGTGCTTCAATGTGAATCAGCAGGCAAACAGTGCAATGATAAAAAAATCTTACTTTGTGCTGGCAAAACAGTATCATCCGGATCACTTTTTTGATTATCCGCCGGAGGTAAAGGAAGTTGCATCGGATATATTTACGCTTATTACAACTGCATACGAAACACTGACGAACGACGATGAGCGTAAAAAATACGATGAGTACCTCAAGACAGGGAAAAAGCAGATCGAGAATAACGAAGCTGATAAGATAGTCAAGGCTGAACTGCAGTTTCAAAAAGGACAGATCCTCATCAAAACGAACAATATAAAAGAGGCCTATGAGAACTTCAAATGGGCCGTTGAGTTGAATCCTACGGAGGGTGAATATTTTTCTTATCTGGGCTGGTCCATATTCCGTCTGGACCCAAACTCCGAGGAAGCAAAAGCGAAAGCCCTGGAATACATACAGAGGGGGCTGCAGCTGAACAAGGAGCATGATACGGGTTATTATTTCCTTGGCAGGATATTAAAGGTGAAGGGCGAGGAGCAGAAAGCTCTCGAGGCGTTCAAAACTGCTTATGCCAAAAACCAGCAGAATATTGATGCCTTGAGAGAAATAAGGGCTTATGAGCTTTCCCAGAAGGGTCCCAAGGGAGTGTTCAAAAAAATCTTTAAGTAAACCCCGTTAGAAAATACGCGGCTTTAAACCCAAAAGAGTAGGGCTTTCTAACGGGGTAAATAGGGAGGAGAAAAGAATGATCCAGAAAACAGATTATATATGGATGGACGGCAAATTGATAAAATGGGACGATGCCAGGATTCATGTACTGACGCATTCCCTGCATTACGGTGTTGCCCCGTTTGAAGGTATACGCGCGTACATTACGAATGGCGGCAGGTCCGCGGTATTCAGACTCGATAAGCATGTTGACAGATTTTTTGATTCCGCTCACATCATGCTCATGGACTATCCTTATACAAAACAGGAAATCAGGAACGCCATTATTCAAACACTGCAGAAGAACAAGCTCAAGGCGGGATATATAAGGCCGATAGCCTTTTTCGGTTATGGCGATATGGGGCTCTATGTCGAGAGTAATCCCGTACACATAGCAATAGCAGCCTGGCCATGGGGCGCATATCTCGGGGAAGAAGGTTTAAAAAACGGCATCAGGATAAAGATCTCATCGTACGTAAGGTACAATGTAAATGCCGCAATGAGCAAGGCCAAGATCAGCGGTTCTTATGTAAATTCCATTCTTGCCAAGAAGGAATCCAAGCTTGCAGGTTATGACGAGACAATACTGCTCGATGAAGAAGGATATGTGGCAGAGGGCAGCGGAGAAAACGTATTCATCGTGAAAGACGGCGTTTTAAAGACACCCCCCCTGACATCCATTTTGCCGGGTATAACGAGGTCCACTATCATACAGCTTGCAAAAGAGAGCGGTATACCCGTTGAGGAGACCAGATTTACAAGGGATGAACTCTATATAGCAGACGGAGCGTTCCTCAGCGGTACTGCCGCGGAGATCACACCGATACGGGAGGTGGATAACAGAAAAATAGGTACCGGCAAGCCCGAGGCAATTACACAGCGTATTCAGAAAAGATTTTTTGATCTTGTAAAAGGAAAAGATAAAAAACATAAAAACTGGCTTTTCTATTATAAGGTATGAATTTACCCCAGAAAATCTACCGGTACGCTTTCATCCTTATCAGCATTCTGGCTATCGGAATGAGCGGTTTTATGTATCTCGAGAAGTTGAGCTTTGTTGAAGCCCTCTACACAACGATCGTTATATTGAGTACCGTGGGGTACAGCGGCGGGGCAAGGCAGCTGGATCCGAGTGGAGAGTTGTTCGCTGTCTTTATGATAGTCATTGGTATAGGTTTTGTTACCTACAGTGCGGGCGGTTTGTTCAAAGCTATAATAGAGGGAGAATTAAAAAGGACCATCGGGAGGTTTAGGGTGACCAAGGCGATAGAAAATCTGAAAGATCATTATATCCTATGCGGGCTGGGCAGGATAGGCTCCATAGTTGCCAACAAATTAAAGGTTAATAACATACCGTTTATAGCTATAGATAAAGACCCGGACATTTTGAATTTAATCGATAAGAACGAATATCTGTTCCTCCAGGGTGACGGCACGGATGAAGAGATTCTGAAGAGGGCGGGCATAGAAAAAGCAAAAGGACTTATTGCCGCCATGGCAAATGATTCCGATAATGTATATACCGTTCTTACCGCAAGAGATTTGAATCCTTCCCTGCATATAATCTCAAGGGCAGGAGAGAGCACCTCGATCTCAAAGTTATACAAAGCAGGTGCCAACAGGGTAATATCGCCTTACATAATAGGCGGCGAGAAGATAGCGCAGAGCGTTATTAAACCGAATGTGATAGACTTTATGGAGTTTGCGACTGCAGAAACCAATTTCGAGCTCAAGATAGAGGAACTGATGATCCAGGAAGGTTCCGAGCTGAACGGACAGACGGTAGAACAGGCCAAGATACGTCAGCTCCACGATATTACCATAATTGCGGTCAGGAAGCCGCACGGTGAATTTGTTTACAACCCCTCGCCTCATTTCCTCTTAAGCAAGAACGATATACTCATTGCCGTGGGACATCCCGAAGCCATAGAAAAATTTGAAAACCTGACATCGCCGAAGGAATAACCCGAAAAATATAACAGGGAGATTTGTTCGTTCCGGGATACCCACCTGAAAGGAAGGGTCGTACGATCCACATTCTTAATGATTTAAACAGTTCAAACGGTTTAAGCCGCTCAATATCCTCTATAAATTTGTCATTGCGAGGAGTGGAACGACGAAGCAATCTACAAGCATAAGGATTGCTTCTCCGCCAAAGGCGGCTCGCAATGACAGAACAATAATATTTTTCCTGCTATAACTGAACGAAACGTCCGTTCTTTACCTGCCAGATCACATACGGACTATGAACCACGTCTCCCTTACTGTCGAACTGAATTGTACCGAGAGCCGTATCAAAACTATGCGAATGAAGATACTGGATTGTGGCAGATGGATTCAGAGAGTCCGAATCTTTTATGGCGGATAACAGGATATTTGCAGCCACATAAGCATAGATGGAATACGGACCCGGTTGTCCATAAAGCTTCCGGTAATTTTCAATAAACTGCTTTGCGGACGGTACCCTGTTTACGTCGGGTCCGAATGTCGCATAGACATTATCGGCAGCACTGCCGGCTATGTTGATGAACTCCGGTCCCATGATGCCGTCACCGCCCATGAACATGGCTTTTATCCCGAGCTGGCGTGCCTGTTTCACGAGAAGCCCTCCTTCAGGATAGACACCGCCAAAATAGATCAGATCCGGCTTCTGCGCCTTTGCATTGGTGAGGACTGCCCGGAAGTCTTTGTCTCCCTGAATAATGGTGCCGTAATATACGACCTTGCAGTCGTTGCTCAGCCATCTCTTGAACTCATCCGCAAGACCCTGGCCGTACGTTGTTTTGTCCTGAATGATCGCTATCCTTGAAAGCTTTAATGTACCGCATACAAAATCAGCGGCAACCTTTGCCTGCTGGTCATCCCTGCCGCATACACGGAATACATTGTTAAATTCCTGTTCCGTGAGCTGGGGGTTCGTAGAACCGTGAGAGATCATGGGTATGCCTGCCCTATGATAAACTGCCGAGGCAGGTATTGAACAATTACTGTTGAAATGACCTATAACACCGGCAACCCCGTCCGAAACGAGCCTGTTTGCAACGGCAACGGCCTGCCGGGGATCGTGCTGATCGTCTTCAACGATTAACGCTATCTTCTTGCCCAGAACACCGCCTTTTTCATTCCATTCCCGTACAGCCAGTTTTACTCCGCGTCTTTCATCTCTTCCAAAGACGGATTGATCTCCGGTCATGGGTCCTGCAACGCCTATCCTTATGACGTTCGATTTGTGGGTGCATGACTGCAGCAAACCCAGGAGAAAAACAATCCATACATATTTTTTTACCATGCTCCTGCCTCCGGTAATTATCCTTTTAATAAATGAAAGTGCTGATAGTCAAGGAAGAGAGATCATTAATAGATGACATTGCAGAAGAAATGTTGTAAACAATTTAATAAAATAAACAATCTCTACAGGAGGAAGAAGTATGCGGGGTATAAGAAAGATGATGTACATTGGATTGTCCGTGTCTCTGGTAGCATTGTTCCTGTCTCCCCTGAGGGCTCTGGGGGATGAGAGTGTAAAACTTTCTTCTCCTCCATTGCCGCCAAAGGCACTTGAAGGGTTAAGTGTTACCGATATTGCCAGCCTTGAAGCAGGCAAGATCGTTGTCCTGAAACAGGATTCAGGCGAAGGGAAAAACAAGAAGTCCCTGATAAAGGCATCGCTTTTATTCGATCAGCCGATAGAGAAGGTATGGAGTATGTTGAAGCAGACGGACCGCCAGAAAGAATATCTGCCGCACCTCCGAGAGGCCAAAATAATAGAAGGCAACAACGATGGTAATATTACCGAGTTTATGCTCAAGATAATGTTTTTTAATATCAGGTACCGGGTCGACCATAAGTTCGAAAACGGCACCTATAAATTGTCATGGCACCTCGATCCCAACTACAAAAATGATCTGAAGGAGCTCTATGGATACTACCAGCTCTATAAGGTCGACGACACGCATACGCTTGCCAGATACGGGAGCAGGGTAGATATTGGCTTACTCGTACCGGCGTTCATCGAGGACGCACTGACGCGCAAGGACCTGCCGACCGCTCTTGGAAACGTAAAGAAATGGATAGATTCCGGCGGTAAATTCAGAGAGAATGACTGAGAGTATCATTTATCCCGTTCCACCAGATATGAAAGATTATATCTTCTTGCAGCCCCGGTTTAAGAGGTCATCCATGTTTTGTCTAAGAACCCGGGGTTTCGGGTGGAACGGGGTTTGCCCCCTTGTGTGCCGGGATAGATATTTGTTATGAAACAGGTTGCCGTAGTTGATCTTGGAACGAATGCAATGAGGCTTGCGATAGGGCAGGGTACGGCAGGCCACTACGATTTGCTGAAATACATAAGGTATCCAAACAGGCTCAGTGAAGGTATGTTTTCTGACGGTATGCTGAAACAGCCTGCTATCGAAAGGACGCTCAATGCACTTGCTGAGATAAACGCCGCAATAAAAGCGTACAAACCGGATAAGCTGCGTTTGATATCCACCAGTGTTTTGAGGACTGCAAAAAATTCAAAGTATTTCTTGGACCTTGTCCAGGAAAAAACAGGATTCAACATAGAGATTATATCCGGCAGCGAGGAGGCAAGGCTTATACATACCGGTGCTGTTAACGGTATAGCTATAGAGGGCAAAAGGGCATTTGTCATAGATATCGGCGGGGGCAGTACCGAGTTGTCCGTAGGCGGTCCCGATACCATAGAGCTTGCAGTGGCGATAGAGAATGGTGCAGTACGGTTGAAGGAAAGGTTCATTTATCATGACCCGCCGTCTGCAGAAGAGCTCAAAGCCATCAGGAAAGCCATTGACGATGATTTCACCGGGGTCCTGGAACGTATTTGCAGTTTAAAGCCGCAGATTCAGGTCGGTGTGCCCGGCAATATCGGAACTATTTATAACACCCTTAAACCTTCGGATGGACTGAGGAGGAGCGATCTCAAGGTGTTCTATGATAAGCTCCGCCTGTTGAAGGTTAACGAGATAAAAAGTCTTACGGGTCTTGAAGGGGACAAAGCGGATATTCTTTTGCCGGGCCTGATGATACTGATGAAGATCATGGATGCATCCGGCATGGATAATTGTTATGTATCTCAGAAGGGGCTGCTTCACGGCATCATCATCAACCTGTTCGCGAGCTGATCGGGTCAACCCAAAAAATGCAATAGGAAAGTTTGTTCATTCATTCGGGGCACCCACCCGGGCACACAAGCGAAGCTTGGGTCGGAAGGGTCGTGTGATACACTCTCTTAACGATTTAAACAGTTTAAACGGTTTAATCCGCTTGAAGTCCTCTGAAAGATTGTCATTGCGAGGAGTAGAACGATGAAGCAATATTGTATTTTCCGGACCAGCCTGCTTTCACTTCGTGATGAAAGGAGCTATATACCTGTATACGATAGGTACGATGAGAGGGTAGAGTCCCCACATGAGGGATATGACAATCAACACCGATGCCTTGCTCCTGAACATCAAAAATTTATTGTCCGGGAAATAAAACATATCAAGCCCGGATGCATTGCTGTACTCGTAGAGGAATCCCACGATAACACCCGCAGGGTATCGTATATACCAGTGCAGATCGCTTACAAGGTATGAAAGCCCTCCGAACACAATCATAACAGCAAATATAATATGGATCATGAAATTTTTCTTGGATGTGTATATCCATAGATTGAATGTATAGGCAACTGCTTCCATGGTGAGCTGACCGATGAGACAGAGAACAATAAACACAGCTAACTTTACTGCCATAAATACCTCCTTCAGATTTTTGATGTTCAAGATTTCGCATCAAGAAGTCTTTCGGTATATTGAAACAATCGGAGTATTTTGTCAATCCCTTGAACGGCTTAATTTTTTTGTTGATTTGATTGTAAAATGTATTATGAAATTAGACGGAGGTTATATATGCAGCAAAACCAGGAAACAAAAAAGGAAGCAGGTATACAGATTCAGCTTGATGAAGCTACAGCGCAGGGTGTATACATTAACCTTGCACTTATAAATCATACGGAAACAGAATTCATACTTGATTTTATTTATGTTCAGCCCCAGTCTCCCCAGGGGAAAGTGCGAAGCAGGGTATTGACAAGCCCTATCCATATGAAACGATTGCTGAGCGCCCTGTCCGAGAATATGAAGAAATATGAGGAAAGGTTTGGTGAAATAAAAGCCGCACAGGAACAACCGGTGCAGAAAATAGGGTTTTTACAATAAATTATGAATATAAAAGATTCGATATCGAACGATCTTAACACAGTAAACGGGTATATAAAAAAACTTACTTCCCACAGTATTCCCGCAATAACGGAGATAAGTCAGCACCTTATAGCCAGCGGCGGCAAAAGGATAAGGCCGTATCTTGTAATATTGAGTTCAAGGATATTCCGTGTCCCGGCGGTGAAATATACAAAGATCGCTGCTGCCATGGAGATATATCATACAGCGACCCTTTTACATGATGATGTAGTAGACAATGCAAAACACAGGCGCGGAACACCGTCGGCAAACGATATATGGGGTAACAAGAGCAGTATACTTGTCGGCGATTTTCTGCTTGCAACTTCGTCCTCCATAATAGCAGATATGGAGAATCAGGGATTGCTCAAGCTGTTCATCAGGGTACTGGGTCTTATGGCAGAGGGAGAGCTTGTACAGCTCAAATTGAGCAGGGATATAAGGTTGTCACAGAAAGATTATTACACCATAATAAAGAAAAAAACCGCATACCTTATTTCAGCGGCATGTGAAAGCGGTTCCATCATGGGAAAAGCTACGGAAGTACAACGACTCAAGATGAGGCAGTATGGCCTTCTCATAGGTATTGCTTTCCAGCTTATTGATGATAATATTGATTACATATCTTCTGGAAAGCTTTCAGGCAAAGACAAAGGGGTTGATCTGAAGGAAGGCAAGGTGACCCTGCCGATGATAGTTGCCCTGTCGAACGCCGATAGAAAAGAAAAGGCTTTGCTGAAGACCGCGTTATCAAGTTCTCAAGGCGACGATGATCTGTTCCGGAAGGTGTATCGAATCATGGAGAAGAATCACGGATTTGAATACACGAAGAAAAAAGCGGAAGGTTTTGCGAACAGGGCTTTAAGACTTCTTGACGGTCTGCCGCAGTCTTTGGAGCTTGAAGAATTGAGAAAATTTACTCAAACAGTGGCTGAAAGAAAATCCTGATCACTGATCTAACAATTTTGTACATTTTGGAGGATGAAAAATACTATGGCTGAACCACAGGATAATATTGTAATTGCGGATATTGAAGATGAAATGAAACGCTCGTATCTTGACTTTGCGATGAGCGTAATCATAGGGAGGGCGCTGCCCGATGTAAGGGACGGATTGAAGCCGGTACACCGGAGAATACTCTTTGCGATGCTCGATCTCGGGAATACCCATGATAAACCATATAAAAAATCAGCAAGGGTTGTCGGAGATGTAATAGGTAAATACCACCCGCACGGCGATGTTGCGGTTTATGACACCATTGTAAGAATGGCCCAGGACTTTACGATGCGGTATACGCTGGTGAACGGCCAGGGTAATTTCGGTTCTATAGACGGTGATCCGCCTGCAGCGATGAGGTATACAGAGGTGAGGATGCAGAGGCTTGCGGGTGAGATGCTATCGGATATCGACAAAGAGACGGTAGACTTTGTTCCGAACTACGACAACACCCTTTCCGAGCCGTCCATACTGCCTGCAAAATTCCCGAACCTGCTGATTAACGGGTCTTCCGGGATCGCCGTGGGTATGGCGACAAACATCCCGCCGCATAACCTCACGGAGGTCATTCAGGCGGTTATATCGCTCATAAAAAATCCATCGTTAGGGATAGAAGAGCTGATGAGTTTTATACCGGGTCCTGATTTCCCGACCGGCGCTTACATTACGGGGGTAGAGCAGATTAAAGAGGCTTATGCAACAGGTAAGGGCGTGATTAAGATGAGGGCGAGGGTCATTACCGAGAAAGCAAAGGGAGAAAGGGAAAACATCGTGATAACAGAACTCCCGTACATGGTGAATAAGGCAAAGCTTGTAGAGAAGATAGCGGATCTTGTTAATGAAAAGGTAATAGAGGGGATCAGCGATATCAGGGACGAATCGGACAGGGAAGGCATGCGGGTCGTCATAGAGCTGAAGAAAGATGAGTATCCCGCAATAATCCTCAATAAGCTGTATAAACACACCCAGCTTGAAGAATCGTTCGGCATAATTCTGCTTGCCCTGGATCACGGCAAGCCTGTCATAATGTCCTTGAAGGACATACTCAGCAAGTTCATAGAATACAGAAAAGAGGTCGTTACCAGGAGATCTCTGTTTGAATTAAGGAAGGCCGAGGAACGCCTCCATATACTCGAAGGGCTGAAAAAGGCCATAGAGAACATCGATGAGGTTATTGCAACCATTAAAAAATCTAAAAGTACGGCAGAGGCAGAGACCCAGCTAATCAAGAGGTTTGAGTTTTCGATTGTGCAGGCAAAGGCAATCCTTGAAATGAGACTGCAGAGACTGACGGCCCTTGAAACGGAAAAGCTGATCACGGAATACAGGGACACGGAAAAAGACATCAAGAGGCTGAAACGTATACTTTCGGATGAAAAAGAACTCATGGGTATCATCGTGTCCGAGCTTGAGGACATAAAACAGCGGTACGGTGACGAGAGAAGGACCGAGATCATCGGCCGGACAAAAGATATCGAGGTCGAAGACCTTATAGCGGATGAAGACATGATCGTTACCGTGAGCAGCAGGGGGTATATAAAGCGAAACCCTGTCAGTCTGTACAGAGTACAGAAGAGAGGCGGCAAGGGTAAAACAGCATCCGGTATCAAAGAAGAGGACTTTATAGAGAACCTGTTTGTTGCGTCTGCGCACAGCTATATTCTTTTCTTTACGGATAAGGGCAAGGTGTACTGGCTCAAGGTTTACGAAGTGCCCCAGGCCGGCAGGGCATCAAGCGGTAAACCCATTGTGGGTCTGATCAGCCTCCAGGAAGGCGAGAAACTCACCACGTATGTACCCGTTAAAGACCTTTCGGAGCCGATGTTCCTTCTCATGGCAACGAAGAAGGGGTATCTGAAGAAAACCGCATTATCAATGTACTCAAATCCGAGGAGCGGGGGGATCATAGCTATAAATCTTGAAGAAGACGATAGGCTTATAGATGTGAGGCTTACGGACGGTAAACAGGAGGTAATCCTCTCGACAAAGCGCGGCAAGGCAATACGCTTTCCGGAAACGCAGATCAGGACTGTCGGAAGGGCTGCTTACGGTGTCATCGGTATTACCCTTGATAAAGATGATGAGATAATAGCCATGGATATGCTTGAGGAGGATGCAACAGTACTTACCGTAACGGAAAACGGGTACGGTAAGAGGACAAAAATAGCAGCATACAGATTACAGAGGAGGGGGGGCAAGGGTATCATCAATGTAAAGATTACTCCGAAAACGGGCGAAGCTATCTCTGTTATCAAGGTGAAAGACGATAATGATATCTTTATTATAACAAACACGGGCAGGATGATACGGGTTGGTGTTAAAGACATATCCATTATTGGAAGGAATACGCAGGGTATCAGACTTATACAGCTTGAATCCGGGGAAAACGTTACAAAAGCAGTGCGCATAGCAGAGGCTGAAGAAAATAACGGTGAATCACCGGAAGGGGACGGTCCTGATAACGCCTGAGGCGGGATGTAAGCAGCATGAAGACATTCAGCCGTGCAACAGTCGTGAAAATAGTTGTAGTTTTAGTGCTGGCGGTCGCCGGGGTCTATTACGGTATATCCTGTAACAGGGATAGACCGGAAAGACTCTATTCCATGGCCATTGATGCCGCTGCAAACGGGAATATAGAAACGGCTGAGAATTTCTATAAGTTGATTATAAAAAGGTATCCAAACAGTACCGTAAGAAAAGATGCACTGTATCAGCTTGGACTGTTGGAATATCTCTACTTAAATGATTATACAACAGCCCTTGAGTATTTTTACGATCTTGTGTACACGTATCCGCACTATAAAAATACGTTTGAGGCTTACCTGTACATCGCCCAGATATACCAGGAAAAGCAGCATTTGCCTCAGAAAGCCATAGAAGTGTACGAGAAACTTTTAAGCAGTACCATCTCGGATGAATATCTCAAACAGCTCCTGCCAAAGCTTGCATCTGAATATGAAAGTGTCGGAGATATACCGAAAGCCATAAACGTCTACGATAAATTATTGGGGCTTTACTCCAAGCCCCCTGCCGGTTATCTCTATGAATTTGCCTATTTGAATTATCTTGCAGGTCATTATAGTGAAGCTGTTAAAGATTTTCAAAAGATAAGCCTGCTCTATCCGCAGAGTTCGTATGAATTTTCTGCAAAACTCGCGATTGCGGATTGTTATGAGGAAACAGGCAGGTCCGAGGACGCGCTGTCTTTGTTGAATGGCTTAAAATCGCACTACCCGACCGAAACGTCGATAATCGGCATAAAGATCGACAGCATCACGAAACGGATAAAGAATAAGAAGAAGTAACACTATACTTCTTACAGCCTTACAGAATGGGTGGGGTTTTCCACCCCATGCGGATGAACGGAATTTCCCTGTAGTTTAATATGACTCGGTTTTATGTTATATCTCATGCATGGATGATAAAGACCTGCATTAAGCAAAGAGCTCGAGGTCCTTATACAGCGGATGACTAAAAAGCATTAAATATGTTGGCATAGCTCAAAAGATTGTCATTCTCGTGAAAACGGGAATCCAGTTTTAAACATCTTCAACAATAATTACCTCTTCCAAAAAAAACGCGGACTTCTATGAGTGCCCCTTGACAAGGGGGCCACAGGAGTTGCGTGCTCACCTTCCGAAAAAATCCTATCCTTTTGCGTCTTATAGGTAAACCCCGAAAGAAGTTTCTCAGTCAGAGGTGGATCTGTCATGGAACAAAATAGTTGTAAACCTCCACACTACTCATGTGGTATAAGGAGGAAGTATGGGCAAGGCATTTAAAACATTAACAATGTTTCTTCTATTCGTGATGTTTGCTGTGCCAACGATAGTTTCTGCTCATAATAGCCCGATCAAGAAGCAAGCAACAGCTATGCCACACAGTCACTACTTAAAAATCCATGAGGCCATTGGGACAATCTATACACCTACCACTATCGAAGGCTGTTTTTGCACTACTACCTCAAAAGATTTTGCAGGGCTGAGATATAACCCGCCTGTGCCGTATTGCAAAAGGCATGTTACTCTGCACGAAAAGAATGAAATCGCAGGAATCTATGGAATTGCACATCGGCAATATAGATATTATGAGTTTGACCACCTTATCCCGCTCTCTGTCGGCGGGTCTAATAATGCATGCAACATCTGGCCGCAGCCGCTCTGGCAGGCGCGGATTAAAGACAGGCTGGAGCTGGAATTATACTACGCAATTAAGGCAGGAAAGATTACGAAATCACAGGCAGTTAGAATAATATCCTCCTGGTTCCACCACCCCTGTGCCGGCCTCAATCACCACAATCTGTGCAAATAGCTATCCTCCGAAAAAATCCCGGCCTTTCGCGTCTTATAAGTAAACCTCTGTAAGAAAGGTAGGTAAATATGAAAAGAATAGCATTAATCTGGATTTTCTTTTTGCTCTTGAGCGTGCCGGTGCATGCCGATGCACTCCGCAATTATCTTGAAGTATCAGACATCTATCAATGGGCACTCTATCATGAATTGAGTTGGTCGAATAAATCCATAGTTGCTGTATTCACGAACGAGCAGGTGCCGTGCGATATTGTTGCTTTGCTTTCGTCCAAAGAAAGGCAAGGCGTCCCGGTTGTTATAATTATTCTGCGAAACCATGCCATATCATCGAGGGACATTCAAAAACTTCAGCAAGCGCACATTAGAATAATGTGGGATGATACCGATATGGCCATGTCGGTATTCCAGCACAATGTCTATGCTATAGATGGCAGAATTATCTACAACGGACAAATTCCAGGGTTCCGATTCGTGAACCCGAAACTTGCCGGACAATTAACGAGGCTGGTGATAAAATAGGAACTTAAACGGTCGAGGCAAATTGAATCATTAATCTTAACATTTATGGGTGAAAGGGGTATAAAAGATATTTATTGAGAAAGTTTATGAGAACTAAAATAATTTTAGTAACTTTAGCTTTGCTTAGTATGGGTATATGGTATGGGTACACAAAACTAAGTAAGTCCAATGCAATGGTCTACATACAAGCAGGCTGGTTCTGGATGGGGTGCGGTTCCCTAAATCCGCATATTCAAGAGTCAATGAATATGAAAGAAGTTAAAGCTTTATACGCTAAAGCTC
>DAHXOM010000180.1 GCA_027364825.1 bacterium
GTAAAATATATACTCTCTTAACTGCTTCCGGCAATTTTAATCTTGATGCTATTAATTCTACCGGTACTTTAGCATGGACATTTAGTCTCGGAACCTCGTCAACCACGGCACCTGCCATAGGAACAGATGGAACTATATATACTTCTGGGGGATATGTGCTTTATGCGATCAATCCAACCGGTGGGCTTAAGTGGAGTGCTTCAACATTAGGTAGCTGTGACAGCTTAGGCGGCGGAATAGGCTCTATTTATTATAAATGTCCCGCTTCTGCAGTACATCTAAATTTCTACATCCATCTTTATTACCAAGGTCACAGGCTTTTTGAAATAGCGATTTAGCTTTAGGATAGTTTTGAGTTCTACCTTTACCGTAAAGATGCATAAATCCGATAGCATTGCAGCCGAATCCATTACCGCAGGTACAAGCTTTTTCATAAAACTGTGCGGCCTTGGAGTAGTCCTGAGTTACTCCTTTACCTACATAATACATGTTTCCCAAACTAATACAACCGCTTACATCCTCAAAATCACAAGCTTTCTGAAACAGAGAAACTGATGTGGAATAATTCTGCGCTATTCCTCCCTTGCCCACAAGGTATATATTCCCCAAACTCATACATCCACCACTATTCCCTTTATCGCAACCTTTTTGCAAAAGTGATACTGCTTTAGCATAGTTTTGTGGTATACCTTTGCCCGAAAAATACATAACGCCTAAACTGCTACACCCAGCAGCATTTCCCAGATCACAAGACTTTCGGTAAAATGAAGATGCCGTTGTATAATCCTTTGCATACAGATATATGGTACTGCAATAATAGCATCCTTCCCCATTGCCTAAACTACAGGCTTTCTGAAAGAATGAGATTGCTCCGTTGTAGTTCGGTGGTACACCCTTGCCTGTATAGTACATATTCCCGAGATCCATGCATCCAATGACGACCTCTGAATCGCAAGCTTTTTGCAAAAATGATGCCGCTTTTTCGTAATCCTGTAATACTCCTAAGCCTTTATAATACATATCGCCAAGATTATTACAGCCCTCGCCATCGCCTTTTTTACAGCTCTTCTCATAAAGGAATGCTGCTTTTGCGTAATCCTGTGCTACGCCTTTGCCCATTTCATACATGTAACCTACTTCGCTGCAACCTACCTCGTTACCCGCTTCGCATGCTTTATGAAAATAAAATAGTGCCTTAGAGAAATCCTGCACTGCACCTTCGCCGGCAAGATACATTTCCCCGAGCATTAAACAATATTTGCCGTTTTTCGATTCCATGCATCTTGGTTGCAGGAAGGCCGCCCCTTGTTTAAGCGAAACAAGTTTTTTAATGAAAACATAAAATCGATAATCTCCTATCGTGATGTAGTATAAAAAGCCATCAACACATGCCTCGTAGTCACCGGTATCACACTTGCGGGGTACGGTTGCCATATTTATTTTTTCTGAGGCAGTCTGCCCGCTATTCATATTACTGTAATTACGTGAATTTGTCACAGATGATCCGGACATCGATGTAAACGAACCAATTGGTGTTGTGCTTGGATGCTGTACTAACGCTGTTTTAGACCCTATAGTTACAATTGCATTGTTGGGAGGTAATGTCCTTGAGTTTGGCACTACAAGGGGTGGGAGGTTAAAAGGCAAGCTCTTGGTATAAGGCTCGCTGTTTGACATATTCTGAGGATTAGAATTAACATAAGTTTTCTCATTGGTTATCCTTAACATAACGGGGTCGCTGCTGATACCTTTCACAGTTACAACGAGCTTTCCAGAATGGATACCGACAGGTAGTAATGCTTTTATTAGACCGCCACTCTCAACATCGCCAACCGGGCAATTAATGCCGTTAAGTGATACACTGTCATCCTTTATTAAACTACTTAATCCTGCCGCATAGATCGAGATGATTTTTTGACCATTTGCATTAGTAGTTCTGTACTGCCGGGTATTATCATACACGACCACGTATCCCACATCATATGGTAAAACATTCAGAATGGTTGGTTTGATTCTAAGAATTATATGGTTGCTTGCCGTTAATATGCTCCCCGCTACAAGAGCACCCGTTATAGCATTATCTGGAATATAAAAACTTATACTACCGTCAGAATTGTGGTTTAAATGATCAGGAGATATCCCACCTCCATTGGGGAGATATATTGGCAGTATACAATGGTTTCCCATACCTAAACTATAATAACCACTTGTAAGACATATCGTAGATACTTTATCTAATCCACTTCCGGTAATAGTGATGAGTTGCCCTACAGTCGTAATAGTAGGTGATATGCCTATTATTGTAATTGCAGGTTTTTCCAAGAAAGTAGTAGATGCCTGAGCTATAAGTCCCTGTCCGTTAAGAACAGATGCAACCAATGTATGCTTACCAGCGGATAGGTCTTGAATGTAATAAACCGTGTGATCGTAGTGGTTCTCCTGTGCTGTTAAATTCACCGGGTTGCCATCGATGTTTATTGTAAGGCTCCCAAGATCGATACCATAGGTACTGTCCGTAAAATCAATTTCCGCTACAGTACTTGTCGATGTCAGCGTTTCTCTATAAGACGGATATACCCATATAACGCTCATGGTTGGTGCTGCATGATAGGTAGCAGAAACACTTGTTATAGACCTCAGGCCGACACTATCGACTGCAATAGCCTGAATGGTGTTGGTAATACCCGATAATGTAATACCTGTCGTAAAAAAGCTATTTCCGGAGACAGTTGCACTTATTCCATTTACCATGACACTAACTGGCAATCCATAGTTGTCCGATACGGTTCCGTAAACAGATATGGATGAGGATGCAAATCTATTCCCGTTAGAAGGTGAAGTAATAGTTGAAATGGGTGGTCATGTATAAGTTTGAATTTTTACAGTAGCTGTTGGTGTACCGCCTGCCAGCTCCGTTGCATGGGTTTGTAGCTGGTTTGTTCCTTTTCTTTCGTCATGTCTGATACATCCTGTGTCAAAGAAAACTATGGATGCCAAAAAAAATAAAATAGAAATGAAAATTATAGACTTTGTATCTCCATATTGTGCTTCCGATAAATTTGAATTATTCCTCATACAAGTGTTCAAAATTTTAAAGTAAAATTTTGTTATGCAGAATCAACCCTTTAATCCTCAAAATAAACTCTTGTATTGAACAATCCAATTCTATCCTCTTAAAACATACCTTCTTTCTGCTCCGCACGCGTACGATCTTGATACCGTTCTTAGCTTATATACGCCTTTTCTAAAGCCGTGACAACGTCATTCTTTCGATCTTAATCTCCTGATGACAACCCTGCGATATTTTGAATTCTCGGTCAGCCTGTACACATTTGACAATCCCAATCTGATACCACTGCTTTCTATTCCCCTGTTGAGCTTCCTATCTTTCTCCAATCTTAACCCAAATCTTCTGCTTGCCTGCGTTACGCCAGACCCACGTATACCATAGTATCCACCTATCTCTCCGAGCTGTAGCCAGTTGTACCGTTGGCACAGGTGTATGCCTGCCCCTTTCTGTAGTCCTTCGTCAGCCTAAAATATTTTTATGGTGTCGTAGAATGTGTTGCGCTGAACGGGTATAAACCCTGCGTCCTTTATCAAGGCAACTATTTCATCCCGCTGTGCGACAAGCCGGTGACCGGCAAGCCTCATGACATTCTCCTCAAACAAAAGACTCCCGAGATCGTTTGCTCCGAAGTACAGGGACAACTGGCCTATATCCTTGCCCTGTGATGACCATGACGCCTGAATATTCCTGAAGTTATCGAGATACAACCGTGCAATCGCAACGATCCGCAGATATTTTTCGGCACTATACCTGGTTTGTATCTTCCTGCCGAGTGCGGTTTGTCCTGATTTAAAATCCCATGCAATGAATGCCGTGAACCCGTTTGTCCTGTCCTGAACACAGCGTAATCTATCAAGGTGTTCTATAATCTCTTCCGGCGTTTCAACATGTCCGTACATCATGGTCGCTGTGGTGGGTATACCCATGGCGTGTGCGGTTTCCATGACTGCAAGCCATTCATCAACGGTCGGCTTCGCAGGGCTGATGGCCTTCCTTACCCTTTCCACGAGTATCTCTGCTCCGCCTCCGGGGATTGACATCAGACCTGCTGATTTTAATGCCGCGATCACATCCTTTATACTCATACCGGAAACCTCTGCCATCCGTAT
>DAHXOM010000181.1 GCA_027364825.1 bacterium
GTACGGATCAACGGTCCCCATGGATGCAGCGCCCACGGGAAAGAACAAGGTGGGATTTTATATGCGGGTCCCCGTCGGCATTGTAGCGGCAATATCACCGTTTAATTTCCCCCTGAACCTGTCACTCCATAAGATCGGGCCTGCGTATGCCGCGGGCAACGCATTTATACTGAAGCCCGCAGAGTCGACGTCCATGACCGGCGAGATGCTGGGACAGGCATTTGTCGATGCAGGGGCGGTTCCCGGGACGGTGAATGTCCTGACAGGATCGGGCTCGAAGCTCGGACTGAAGCTTGTCACGCATCCGGACATACGGCTTATAACATTTACCGGCAGCAGGGATGTCGGAGAGTGGATCACAAAGAATGCAGGTCTGAAAAAAGTGGTGATGGAACTCGGCTCCAACTCCGCGGTTGTTGTCTGCGAGGACGCAAAACCGGAGAACATGGTAAAAAGGGTCGCCCTGGGCGCTTATTCGCAGGCCGGACAGGTCTGTATATCGGTGCAGAGGGTTTATGTCCATGAGAGGCTTTTTGATACGTTTGTTGATTTACTCAGGGAACAGGCCCTGGCCCTGAAAACCGGTAACCAGCTCGATGAATCGACGGACGTGGGACCGGTCATCACCCCCCACGACGTTCAGAGGATAAGGTCATGGATTGACGAGGCCGTTTCCCATGGTGCACGGCTTGTCTGCGGCGGCAATATCAAGGGCAATGTCATGACACCGGTTGTGCTCGCCAATGCGCAGGAGACCGATCGGGTGGTGAAGGATGAGCTTTTCGGTCCCGTGCTCGTGGTGAACAAGTTCAAGGATGACGAACAGGCGATTGCGATGGTGAATAATTCGAGGTACGGCCTGCAGGCCGGTGTTTACACCAATGACCTCGACCGTGCGTGGAGATATGCAAAAGGAATCGATGCCGGAGGTGTCCTGATAAACGAGATACCGAACTTCAGGGTGGACCTCATGCCGTACGGCGGCGTTAAAGAGTCCGGCATAGGCAGGGAAGGGCCGCGCTTTGCAGTCGAAGAGATGACAGAGATCAAGCTGATAGCATTTCATCTGGGTTAACCCGAAAAATGCATTTGAAAAATAGGGTATTGAGCAATGCGGAATAAACAATACTGAAGGAAGGAAGAGTTTTCTTATAGCTAAGAGACTACCTGGTTCCTGCCGTTTTTCTTCGCAGTATACAGATTTTCGTCCGCAAGCTTTATAAATGATTCAGAGTCCTGTATCTGTTTGTCCTCGTTGCTTGCGAGTCCGATGCTTATCGTAAGCTTTATATCGTGGCTTTCGTATACGGTCTTGTGTTCCATGACCATCTTGCGTATCCGCTCACTGATAACCCTTGCATCATTCAGGGATGTTCTGTCAAATATGATCAGAAATTCCTCTCCGCCGAACCTGCCGAATTTATCCACAGCTCTGAGATGTGTGCTGAGCAGACCGGCAATATCTTTGAGTACCATATCCCCGGCAATATGCCCGTAGGTATCGTTTATGTTTTTAAAACGATCGATATCAACCATTGCAATGGATACCAATCTTTTCGAACGCCCGGATTGTGTCATTATCGTATCCAGGAGCTTCGTTATAAAACCTTTATTATAGGTACCGGTGAGGGTATCTTTTTCAGCGTTATCCATCATACGCTGAAAAAATACGGTGTCATCCTTTGATAGTGATGCGACCTTCAGTTTGTAGAGACCTATCGAAAATATGTCACCTTCATGCAGTTCTGTTTCGGTTATTTTTTTACCGTTGACATACGTCCCGTTACTGCTGTTTAAATCTCTTATGAGCATACTGTTTTGCCCCTGAATGATTATCTCTGCGTGCCTGCGGGAAACTGTGGGGGAGTCCAGGGAGATATCCGCATCTTCCACCCTGCCTATGATGTTCTGTTGTTTTATAAGGTTGAAGACCTTTCCTATCTGGTCTCCTTCAATAATAAT
>DAHXOM010000186.1 GCA_027364825.1 bacterium
GACTCAAAGAAGCAAAATCAGGCAGGGAATATCAGGCATTCATGCGCGAAATAAATGGTGCAAAAAGAGATATATCCGAGATAGAAAACGCAGTATTGAAAATCATGGAAGAACTGGAAAAGATAGACCAGACCAGAGGGGAAGAAAAAAAGAAGATAGAAGAAATTGGAAACAGGCTGCAGCAAACATCCGAACAGAGTAAAAGCAGGATTTCCCTATTAGCAACACAGATACAGGAACTTGAGCTGCAAAAAGATACTATTGCAAAGAACATAACCCCATCAATGTTAAGCATGTATGAACAGATTAAAAAGCAAAGGCACAAAGCTATCGTGGGGGTCAAAAAAAGTATTTGTCAGGGCTGTCATGTCAATATTCCTCCGCAGCTTTTTAATGAAGTTATCATGAACAACAGGATTATCCTTTGTCCGCATTGTCAGAGAATACTGTATTATGTTGAAGACACCGTAGTCGCAGAACAAAAACCGAAAAGAAACAAAAAAGCCGTTTAGCCTTTGAATTTAAGCGATTATATTAAACATCACACAAAAAAATTGAATGACCTGCTTGACAGCGCGCTGCCGAAAGAAGCTGTTTCGCCTCACACTATTCACCGGGCAATGAGGTACAGCGTGTTCAACGGAGGGAAGAGATTACGCCCCCTTATAACGATTGCATCGTCGGATTATATCGGTATTCCTGTTGATAAAATCATTTATTCTCTCGGGGCCATGATAGAAATGGTACATGCATATTCTCTTGTCCATGATGACCTGCCCTCTATGGATAACGACGACCTCAGAAGGGGGAAACCGACCGTGCACAGAATGTTCAACGAAGCTGTTGCCATACTGACAGGCGATGCTCTTTTGACACAGGCCTTTGAGCTCATGGGAACCATCGGTTCCTACAAAAAAAACGGGGACATTGTATCGCTCCTGAATGAATTTACCGGCGCATTGGGATCAAAAGGTCTGGTCGGCGGACAGATTATGGATATCGAGAAGAAGAATGTACCTGTTGATGAAAAGGATATACTATTTATACACAGAAATAAGACTGCGGCATTGATAACATTTTCTGCGGTAGCTGTTCCGGTTTTTTTCAAGAAGCAACATTCCGTAGCATCTCTGCGAAATTATGGAGAAGCGCTGGGTATGGCATTCCAGACAGGAGATGATATTGTAGATTATACAAAGGGAGATAAAGAACCCTCGATCGTCAATGTTCTCGGTATCGATGGAGCAAAAGATTTGTTTTACGAATATATCGACAAAGCTAAAAAGGCAATAAAATACGAAAAGGATGGCATTTATTTGACCGGCATATGCGATTGGATCAAAGAAGGATTTAGCTTATGACCATAGAAAGGGTAAATTATCCGGCAGATATAAAGAACCTGACCATAGAAGAACTTTCCCAGCTTGCCGGGGAAATAAGGGAAGAAATAACCAACACAGTATCCATGAACGGGGGGCATCTTGCATCCAGCCTTGGGACCGTTGAACTTACCATAGCATTACACTATGTCTTTGATACGCCGAATGACAAAATCATATGGGACGTTGGACATCAGTCTTATGCCCATAAAATACTCACGGGACGGAAGGATAAGTTTAAGACGTTACGGCAGTTTAACGGATTAAGCGGGTTTCTGAAAAGGGATGAGAGCGAGTATGATGTTTTTGGCGCCGGACATTCAAGCACTTCAATCTCAGCGGCTCTCGGCGTTAAAGAGGCCCTGAAAATCTGTGGAAACGATGCTTCGAAGGTGGTAGCTGTAATCGGCGACGGCTCGCTGACTGCGGGTCTGGCCTTTGAGGGCCTTGATCAGGCAGGCCATTTACGCAGGAACCTGATAGTTGTAGTAAACGACAACGGCATGAGTATATATCCCAATGTTGGAGCTCTCTCTAATTTCTTGAGCAGAAAATTAACGAGCTCAAGATTTGCAAGAATGAGAAAGAGCATCAAAGATTTTATTTTATCCCTTCCAAAAAGATTTGGAGACCCTTTATATAAGGTTGCCCAGCGTACGGAAGTTTCATTTAAGAGCTTTGTAACCCCGGGTATCCTGTTTGAAGGCCTTGGTTTCCAATACATAGGACCTATTAAGGGGCATAACCTGCAGGAACTTATAGAGACATTTAATAATGTTAAAAACTGGGACGGGGCAGTACTGGTCCATGTAAAGACACAAAAAGGGAAAGGCTACGAATATGCCGAGAAGGACCCTGTTTTTTGGCATGGCGTCGGTCCCTTCGACAGGAAGACGGGACGGGTATTGTCAAAGAATAATTCTGCCCCCACCTATACCAAAGTGTTCAGCGACGCGGTAATAGCACTGGCGGAAAATGATAAAAAAATAGTGGCGATAACAGCGGCAATGCCCGACGGAACAGGTCTGGAAGAGTTTGCAAAAAGATTCCCCGGCAGGTTCTACGATGTCGGAATAGCTGAACAACACGGCATAACATTTGCGGCCGGGCTTGCAACGGAAGGATTAAAACCAATAGCAGCCATATATTCTACCTTCCTGCAAAGGGCTTTCGATCAGGTTATCCATGATGTGTGCCTTCAGAATCTGGGGGTTACCATCGTAATGGACAGGGCCGGCATTGTAGGACAGGACGGGCCTACACATCACGGCGCCTTTGATATCTCTTATTTAAGAATGATACCCAATATAACCCTGATGTCGCCAAAGGATGAGGAAGAATTACGGCACATGCTGTTTACCGCAGTCAACCTTGGCAGGCCGTGCGCAGTAAGATACCCGAGAGGGAATGGGCTGGGGGTCCGCCTTTCGGATACTTTCCGCTCCTTGCCCATAGGCAGTGGAGAAATCCTGGAAACCGGAAATGACGTTGCCATTATTGCCATCGGTGATATGGTAATGCCGTCACTGATTGCAAGGAATATACTGCTTTCATACGGAATAAGTGCTACGGTAGCTAACGCACGGTTCATAAAACCATTGGATGAACAGATGTTAACCGACTTGGCTGCACGGTTTGAAGTAATCGTAACGGTTGAGAATAATGTACTTGCAGGCGGATTTGGTAGTGCTATCATGGAGTTCTTGAATAACAAACAGATGAACAGAAACAGATTTATTACCATAGGTATACCGGATATATTTGTTCCACACGGGGATCAGAACAAATTAAAAGAGATTTACGACCTGTATCCCGAAGGTATAGCCAAGAAGATACGAGCGCTTATGAATAAAGTTTGAGTGATATGAATATAAAACTCAATATTCAAAATTAAAAATTTAAAACAAAACAGGGAATCTTAAAAGGAGGAAACATGTCAGGGCACTCAAAATGGGCAACCATAAAACACAAAAAGGGTAAAGAGGATGCGAAGAGGGGTAAACTCTTCACGAAATTTATACGAGAAATTATAACCGCAGCGAGAACAGGGGGCGGGAACGTCGATACGAACCCAAGGTTGAGAGCGGCAGTTACTGCAGCAAAACAGGAAAACATGCCGAAGACAAATATCGAAAATGCGATTAAAAAGGGCACCGGAGAGTTAGAGGGCGAGGTTTACGAGGAGCTGATGTACGAAGGATACGGACCCGGGGGAGTGGCTGTCCTTGTCAACGTGATGACCGACAATAAGAACAGGTCTGCGGCAGAGATACGCCACATCTTTTCGAGATATGCGGGTAATCTTGGTGAGGCCGGATGTGTGAGCTGGATGTTTAAACAGAAAGGACAGTTTCTGATACCCGATGACACGATCACCGAGGACAAGCTGCTTGAGCTATCAATGAATTTTGACGTTGACGACATAAGCCATGATGAAGACAGTAAAATGCTCGAGGTCCTTGTTGCTCCTTCTTCTTTTGAAGCTGTAAAAGCAGCTTATGATAAAGAAGGTATAAAGTACACCTATGCCGAAGTAACGCTTGTTCCGCAAACGTATGTCCCTCTGAAAGGGAAAGAGGCTGAACAGATGATAAAGCTCATGGACACACTTGATGATCACGACGACGTGCAAAAAGTATATGCAAACTTCGATATATCAGAGAAGGATATGGAGGCACTTGAACAATGAGGATACTGGGTATAGACCCAGGCTCTCAAATAATGGGATGGGCTGTTATTGAATCGGATGATAACAGTTACAAACATATTTATTCAGGTGTTATCAACTCAAAAGGAATAGCCGGGATCCCCGATCGTTTATGGTTTATTTATAAAGAAGTCACCGGCATTATAGATACCTATAAGCCGGATGCTGCAGCGATAGAAACAGTTTTTTTTTCAAAAAACCAGAAGAGTTCCTTTGTACTTGTCCAGACGGCAACATCAGCCATGCTCGCTGCACTGAACAAAGGGCTTTCGGTAAATGAATACCAGCCGATGATGATAAAAAAAGCACTTGCAGGCTACGGCAGGGCAGATAAAGACCAGGTTCAGTTCATGGTAAAGAGGCTTTTAAATATCAATGGGGCGCTGCTCCTGGACAGATCGGATGCTATGGCTGTTGCGATCTGTCATATAAATTCCGTACAGTTTAAAAACAGGCTGTTAAAAGATGCTGCATCATATTAAGGGTACATTGTTTGAAAAGAAGCAGGACAGCATCGTCGTAGATGTAAATGGCATAGGGTTTGAAATTTCCGTATCCAGTATAACCTATCTTACTATTCCCGATGAAGGAAGTATCGTAACACTCTATTTGCATACCCAGGTGAGGGAAGATGATATCCATCTTTATGGGTTTTCCACTCCTGTTGAAAAGACATTGTTTAAATTATTGATATCCGTATCGGGTATCGGACCAAAGGTTGCAAGGAATATACTTTCAAACATACCGATCGATGAACTGATAAGTGCCGTTGTTACAAAGGACGTACCAAGGCTGTCGTCAGTCCCGGGACTGGGCAGAAAAACTGCCGAGAAGATCATTCTGGAATTAAAAGAAAAAATGGGTGGTCTTCAGCTCTCCGAACATCACGCAGGAGGTAAACAGATTGTACTTTCAGACGCAATTTCAGCATTGGTAAATCTCGGATACAAACAGCAACAATCAAGGGATATCGTAGAAGATGTACTCAAGGATAATCCATCTCTGGATATCGGGGATGTTATAAGGCTGTCATTGAAACGGTTGAGTAAATGAATAAACAAACAGATACTGAGCAGTTCGATCCGAGGAAATTAAAAGAAGACGAGCTTTACGAACAAAAGATCCGGCCGCATAAGTTTGCCGAATATGTCGGTCAGGACAAGGTCGTTTCTAATTTAAAAGTATTTATCCGGGCAGCAAAGGAACGGGGCGATGCCCTTGATCATATTTTATTCTATGGCCCTCCGGGTCTCGGCAAAACGACACTCGCATACATCGTATCATCGGAACTCGGCGTGGGACTTAAAACAACTTCCGGCCCTATACTGGAGAAAACAGGAGATATTGCAGCTATATTGACCAATCTGAATGAAAGAGATGTCTTGTTTATCGATGAGATACACAGGATCAATGCATCCGTTGGAGAGGTCCTTTATCCCGCGATGGAGGATTTTAAACTTGACATTATAATAGGACAGGGGCCTTCTGCAAAGGCAATAAGACTCGATCTGCCCCGGTTTACGCTCGTTGGTGCGACAACGAGGACAGGACTTCTGTCAGCACCATTGCGGGACAGGTTTGGTTTTGTTGCAGGACTTGAATTTTATTCGACCGGGGATCTGGAAAAGATCATAGAACGTTCCGCAAAGATTATCGGTATACCTATTACCGAGGAAGGCAGCCATGAGATAGCAAAGAGGGCACGGGGAACACCAAGGGTAGCTATAAGGCTGATCCGTCGTATCAGGGATTATGCACAGGTTGAAGGAAACGGCTCCATTGATATAACTATAACGAAGAAAGCACTATCCATGCTTGATATAGATTATCTCGGATTTGACAGAATGGATATAAAAATCCTCAGGACCATCATAGAGAAATTCAGCGGAGGCCCCGTGGGTATCGATACGATAGCTGTTGCAATAGGAGAAGAAAGCGATACCATAGAAGAGGTCTATGAGCCATACCTGATCCAGTGCGGCATGCTTGAGAGGACATCGAGAGGAAGAGTCGCAACAGAACTCGCCTACCGGCATCTCGGATTGCAGGATCGGACGGCAAAACAGCCGGATCTCTTTAAAAACAGATGAAAGAGTTGTTAACTTATTTGATATTCAGATAGTTTTTTACCATCTCAAGGACCTGCGGCCCTGATATGGGTTTTGTTATATAAGCGTTTGCACCCAATGCCATTGCCCGCTCTCTGTCTTCCTGTCCACCTTCCGTTGTTATGATAAATATCGGCACCGTCTTATAGACCGCATCTTTCCGGATAAGGCTTACAAGCTTTAAGCCGTCCATCACCGGCATATTGATGTCCGTAATGATCAAATTAAAAGCATCCTGAGAGAGTTTTTTCAGACCGTCCACACCATCGCTTGCTTCCACAATCTTAATGTTTTTCAGCCTTTTTAAAGAAAAGGCTATGAGTTGCCTCATGGTGGGGGAATCTTCTACAATCAAAACTTTGTATTCTTCCATAAAAAATTTTCCTATCTACTTTGTTAGCAGGTCTATAAAACCCTGTATCGTCGATAATTTTCTTTCAGATTCCGAGTAAAGTTTTGAACTGAAAATAGCTGTTGCAGCATGACCCGCGAGGAGAGTAAAGAGTTCATGGTCGAGCGGGGTAAAGTTTTTCTTCTGCTGTAAAAGCCTGTATATAACAATGACGCCGATAACGTGTTCCTTTATCTTGAGAGGTATTGCAACCATTGGATTCATCCAGTCGATTTTTGACGGATCTGACATATCCTCCATGAAGTAAGGTTCACCATTTTTTGCCACCCTCCCAATTGTCCCTACTCCCATATTTATGGACGGTACCTGTGTCTCATCGATACCTTCCGATGCCATGATCTTTAATTCGTGCGTCTTCTCATCGAGCAGGAAGATACCGAATTCTTCAGCACCGATCAAATTTATTATAATCTCGAGGATAATCTGTAATACTTCTTTAAAATCAAGTGTTGAGTGCAGTTGATAGCTTGCGATATAAAGGTTTGCCAGGTTGTTGTTTTCTTCCTCTACCTCAACGTACCGTATGGCAAAATCCTTATTTTCACTCTCGATCTCCTTGATCCTGTGATCTACTTCTTCCCGCTCAACTTTTAATGCTTCAATCTGTTTTGCAAGTTCTTCGTACTGCTTGTCAGGGGATGCCGGATTGGTCTTTAAGGATCTACTCTCTTCCTCAAGCTGCAGTATCCTGTATCTCAACTGCTCGTTCGTTTTTAAAAGCTCCTGGGTAAACTCAGCGCCCTTTTTAAAAACCTGTAAAAACTCTTCCGCTCTTTCGAAGATATTTCTTTCTTTTTCTTCCTTTTTTTCCATTTGGTATACCTCTGATTTTATAAAGTGATATGCTATAGCACGGAAAATGTCAAGGCAAGATATTTTATCATCCCTTATAGCTATATCAAGGAAAACATACAAGGGGCTGGTTTTATGCCCGCCCCTGCTCATGAACCGCTTTACATGCTTTTCACGGGATTACTCTTATTTCTCATGATAATAGCTTTTGCTGTAGTAGTCCCTGTAATAATAGCCTTTGCCTTTATCGAGATGTGTAAGAACAATACCCGTAATCTTTGCATTGATCGCGCTTAAAGATTTAATGCTCCTCAAAACGTGCTCCCTTGGATAGCCATTGGCCTTTACAACAAACAGTACCCCATCTACGAGAGAGGACAGTATTGCAGCATCCGAAATTATACCGATAGGAGGGGAATCTATGATGATATAGTCAAATTTACTCTTGAATGCTTCCAGTAACGACTTCGACCTCGGTGAATCGAGCAGCTCTGCAAAATCCGGCGGCTGTCTGCCTGCCGTAATATAATAAAGATTATTATAGCCGCTGTCTTTTATGACACTTGCCATATCCAGTTTCTCGTCTATGAGGAGTTCTGTATAGCCGGGGGTCTGCTCACTCTTAAAAATTTTATGTACGTTCGGTTTCTTTACATCGGCATCCATAAGTATGACCTTTGCCCCGGTAATAGAAAGGATATATGCAAGGCTTGCCGATAAGGTAGTTTTCCCCTCATTTTCCCCTGTTGATGTAACAAGCAATACCTTACCGGCCTTTGCTATAAAAGAATATTTCAGATTTGTTCTCAAAAGTCGCAACATCTCTACGTAAACCTGGGACGAGGTACTGTTCAGTATACCCAAAAGGCGGTGAACCTCTTTCCCTTTCAGCTCCTCAAGGTACGGCAATGCTCCTATAATCGGATATCTTACAAATCTCTCTATATCGGATTCACTCTTTATACTGCTGTCTATTTGATCCGCAACAAATGCAGAAGCAACACTGATTATTATGGAAATAAACATACCGAATAAAAGCCAGAATACGATCCCCCGATCCGATCTGTTCATGGGGTCGCTTGCATGTTCTATGATTGTAGCAGTGGGATACCCTATTTCTCCGAAAATATTCACTTCTTTCAATTCCTTGGTCAGCATGCTGTACAGGTCCTTGCTCAGGTCGGCATCACGACTCAACATAACATACTTGATCCGCTTTTTGTTTGCCTCAATCATTGCCTGTTTCATCATATTTATCCGTATATTGAGTGCCGTTATGTCGTTTTTGAGCTGCACAACAAGCGGATATTGGCCCTTATATTTCTGCATCATATTGGTAAGTTCTATCTGAAGTGTTATATATTTTGTTTCAAGCTCGGACAGCGCCTTTGTCCCGGCATTATCGGATGGATCTCCAAGGAACATAACAGAGTCACTATTGCTCGTTGTCTCCTGTTGTTCTACATATTTTATAAGTGCCATCTCCGATGTTTCCACTTTATTCTTCAGTGACGTGAGCTCGCCCTGCAGCCACAGGGTAATATTGCTGATACGCTTTTTCTTTTCTTCGTTTAAAAACTTTATGTAGCTGTCGATTATTGCGTTTGCCGCCTTAGCAGCGAACAGGGGGTTACGTGATTTTACCGATATGATCAATATCCTTGAATCCGGAATGCGATCAACCGTTGCGTTCTTTTTAAGTTTCGATATCATGTATTGAAAATCCTGTGTTCCCTTTTGCATCCCTAAGCTTGTTGCAGCAAGGGAGAAAACAGGCTCACTCTTTATAAGTTCAACCTGCGTTTGAAAGTATAACGTTTGCGGTTCCTGCTCAGGATTGCCTGTATTGAGGTTGGTATAATGTTCCGGCTCTATCAGCAGTTTGGCCCGTGCGGTATAAACAGGCGGGGTTACGATATAATCTATCATTATCATCAGAAAGGTGACAAAGAATACAACTACAATCAGCAGTCGGCGCTGCAACAAGAGCTCTACGTAATACCTTAAATCGCTTTTTGTGTCAGATAAAGGCTGGGCCATCTTAGAATAAACTTTCCGGTACTATGATCAGATCGGATGCTTTAACACTCATATCTTTTGACAATTCACCTTTATCCAGGACATCCCCCATTTTTAAATGATAAACCTTTCTCACCCCATTCTCATACCGTACGAGCATTACTCCGTTTTTTTTGGAGTAATCCGTAAATCCTCCTGCCTGGAGTATGGCATTTAAAACAGAATAGCCTTCGTGCAGTTCGTATGCACCCGGAGATTTAACCTCGCCTACAACATAAAACAGATTTAATTTTTTCTCATAGAATCTGCTGGTGATATTTCCCTTTTCTTCTCTCGATACATAAATTATATCTCCGTCATTTATGACTATGTTCTGGGAAAGGTCTCCATCGACAAACAATCTTGTTATGTCTACCTTAACGTGCTGAAGTGTTCCATTTTCGCGCCTGAGAATTGATACATTATCTCCGGCATTGGATGTCGGCCCTCCGGCTTTCAGCAGTATATCGAGCAACCTGCTCTCCGTCGTCAATGCATAAGTTCCCGGTTTTTCGACATCGCCCAGCACGTATACCTTATGGCTCAGATATTCCTTTATAGAAACCGTAACCATGGGGTTCACCAGATAATCCTTACCGAGTTTTTTTGTAAGCAGGCCCTCTATCTGGGCTGTTGTAAGGCCGTCGACATTAATATCCCCGAGC
>DAHXOM010000236.1 GCA_027364825.1 bacterium
ATACCGGATGCAAGCATCCACGGCCTCGAGGTAAGCGCTTCCACGTTGGTCGCCTCGCTGAGCATGTTTCCCCAGCTTACATCGGGCTCCCGAATGCCGAGACCGAGCATGCTCAGTGCGGATTCGCTGATAATATATCCCGGAATGGAAAGTGTTATGGAAACAATGGTATACGACAGCAGGTTCGGTACGAGCTGTTTCCTGACGATGCCCCAGGTCGTGTCCCCGTAAGCCCTGGATGCGTTTACAAAATCCCTTTCCTTCAGACTCAACACCATCCCACGGATGACCCTTGCAAAACCGGCCCAGCCTATAAAACTCAGTATTACAATGATGAGCATGAAGGTCGTTGCGGAGCTGACGCCTGCGGGTATGATAACTGCAAGCGTCAGCAGCAAATAAAATGTCGGCAGTGACATAATAATCTCTGTCAGCCTCATGATAACGGTATCTATAACCCCGCCCAAGTAGCCTGAAAGTGTTCCGACAATAATACCGATAAAAAAGCTTATTGCGACGCCTATCAGTCCTATAAAGAGACTGATCCTCCCACCGTAAACGAGCCTTGAAAAATAGTCCCTTCCCAGTGCATCGGTTCCCAAAAGATGGATCAAAGCGCCCCGGACATAAAATAGTCTGCCGTGGGTAAATAATTCTATTGGATAGCGTTTCTCTTTGATTTCCTTGTATGTCTCGCTGTGTATGTCTGCTAAAGCATAGCTATAAATATAAGGTCTTACCAGCACGGTCTTCCCGCCCTGCCGTATTGTTATATGGATGGCGGTCGGCGGCTCATCCGGAAACTCCCGGTTCTGTAGTGTATACGGGTATGGTGCCACGAAAGGTGCGAAAATTGCACCCAGGTAAAGAAGTAACAGTATGGCGCCTGCAGTTATGGCGATCGATTTCTGATTGATCTTCATATTCCCGGTTATGTTTGCGATTTGATCCTCGGATCAACATAGAGGAGTGCAATGTCTGCTATCAGGTTGCCGATGAGGAGCATGCCGGCACCGATGAGTATGTCACCCATGATAAGGAAAACATCCATCGACATCACGGCCTTCAACAGCAGTGTCCCGAGCCCCTGCAGGTTAAGGATGGTTTCCACCAGTGCAGCACCGCCGAGCAGTCCTGCAAAATCGTAACCCGCGAGGGTAATGAACGGGTTAATCGCATTTTTCAATATGTGCACGTAGATTACCCTTGTGCTCTTTACGCCCCTTGCCTTTGCCGCGGTAACAAATTCGCTGCGTTTAACCTCTATGATGTTCACCCGTACCAGCCTTGCATACGAGGCGACCTGGGGAACGGCAAGGGCGATCACCGGCATGATAAGGTGTATCATCCTGTCGTAGATCTTATCGCCCGGACTCAATAACCCGTAGAGCGGGCTCGTTGTTCCGCCGGTAGGCAATATGCCTGTTTTTGCAACGATGAGGAGCATGATAAATGCAAGGAAAAATGAAGGTATCGATATGCCGATATAATTCAAAACGCCGGTCGTCCTGTCAAACATGCTCTGTTCTTTAATACCGGATACAATACCTAACGGCAGGGCAATGATCCATGAGACCAGTATTGCCGAAACAGAGAGTATCAGGGTATTCATTGCCCTTGAAAGGATAAGGCTCAGAACAGGTGCATGATAATATATGCT
>DAHXOM010000257.1 GCA_027364825.1 bacterium
ATACCCGATAATGCTGAAATCTTCACGATACCTTCCGGTTTATTGAAGCTGATAAAAACGGTAAACAATAATCAGAGCAACATGCATGAATTCTTAATTGCAGATATGCCGAATGCCATATTCAATATTACAACAAGGCTCATGAGCAATTACATAGATAGACCATTGAAAATATGGCAGATGATTGATACATTACAAATTTAAGGAATTAAACTATGAACAAAGATTATATCGACAATACACAGATAGACCTCGAGCAGCTCCATGACGATTATTATGGATGGAAACAGCCAGATAAGCCTAAAATAAAGATACTCACGCCGGTCATATTGTTCTGTGTAACCTTTATTGCAGTAATTTTTGCAGGTGCGTTCCAATACGGGGTCAACCCTTTTACCCATCTATCCGAAGCGTACAAGGGACTTCCGTTTGCACTGATACTCATGGCTATCCTGCTATCACACGAAATGGGACACTTCCTCATGTCAAAGCATCATGATGTTGTTGCAACACTACCCTACTTTATTCCTGCACCGAATATACTCGGAACCTTTGGGGCATTCATACGCATGAAATCACCCATACCGGACCGCAACGCACTCGTTGACATCGGGGCTGCAGGACCGCTTGCAGGTTTCATGATTGCCCTGCCGGCTCTGATAATCGGTATCAAGCTGTCTCCGCTTGTCCCCATAGCATCCGTGAGCGGCATAACATTGGGGGACTCTTTACTCGTTAAACTGCTATCGTTCCTGGTACGGCCGGACATCCCCGCCGGCTACGAGATCGGCCTCAGCCCGATCGCATTTGCAGGCTGGATAGGCATGTTTGTCACTGCAATGAACCTTATACCCATAGGTCAGCTTGACGGCGGACATATCGCGTATGCCCTCTTCGGTAAATGGTATAATGCCGTTGCAAGGCTCGCACTCATTACGCTTGTTGTCATGGGTATATGGGGGTGGGAGGTATGGCTTTTCTGGGCATTGATTATACTGATACTCGGGATCCGGCACCCAAGCCCCATGGACCCCTACCAGCCGCTTGACACAAAGAGAAAAGCAATAGCATGGCTGGCGATAGTCATACTGATCATAACCTTCATACCCGTGCCGTTTTCGGGTCTGTAATAACGGTTACCTTAAAAAGGTGTAATCAGTTTGCAAGGGTGAAACACCTGTGAACTGCCTGGTATTCTTTCATAGTATTCTGCGTGGACTGTTTCTCGTTCCGAGACAAAGATAAAACAGGTATGGGGACAAAAGTCCGTTCAGCAAAAGAGCTGTTGTTTCGCGAGCGGAGGAGGGAACTCTTCCTTTTGCACTGGTTTGGGCTTCTCCTGGTGAGAATCTGTTCCGGGAGAATGTCTGTCCAGCACGACTTCCCCATTGCATTTATCGTGTTAATCAAAAAAAACCCTCCCGTATACTGCGGGAGGGTTTCAAATGTTTCTCTTTTATCTCAGTTTATACGCTGAATATCAATAGCCTATCAAGAGTACCGTGCCATTTACCCCAACCATTGTCTGGGCATTCTGCAATGTACCAAATATGCCTGGGAAGGTAACGGTCTGGTTATTCACCAGCCTGACTATTCCGGTGTATCCGTAGGTAATTGTCGCACCGGCCGCCGTCGGATTTGTCGTGAAGTTCGGTGTAAGGGTCAGGGTCAGTCCATTTGCTGAGAGGGTTGCGTTTACCGCAGGTGCACCGAGCACACCGCCGGAACCGCCCGAGAGTGCGGCAGTAAAGAGCGTGGTATCGATTATAACTGGCTGGTTGAAGGTGATAGTGAGCACTCCGCTTGCAGTGATTGTCGATGGTACAGAGTTGGATGCAGTCACTACATAGAGCAAAGGCATAACTGCTGGTACCATATGAACGGCAAAAGACGCTGGGAATATCCCCACCTGAAGGGGCATACCAGGTAAAGCAGGGAAGGTTGGATCATTGAGGATTTCGCCGTTGAATGTCAGGGAAGCAACCTGGAGGTAATAAGACCCGCCAAGGACCAGTGTCCCACTGGTGAATGTCGCCAATCCCGTTGCATCGGTCGTGGCGTCCAGGCTTGAATACAGGCCTGCCATCGGGGCAAGTCTGTCACCGCTTACCGGCACTGTTGTAAAATTATTGGTTACGTTTTGTTTTAAATGCACTATGGCATTGGGGATAGGCAGTCCGGTCGGATCGTATACATAAACGTTAAAATTGGCCGGAGCAGAGCCCTCAGGGTAAAGGTAGATATCGCCGATCATGTTATATTGATTATCGATAATCGGTGTGTTCGCACTCGTGTTTACGGTTGCTTGCAGTTCGACGTCACCTTCAAATGGCTGATAGCCCGGCTTTGATACGGCAATCCTGTACCGGATCTCACCGGTGTTAACATCAGCAGGGATATTGTTAAAGGCATAATCCCCTGCAAGTGGATTCTTGGGGTCCGTAATCAGCATATTGGGGCCGCGGACTGATGTTCCCTGGATCAAATATACCTTGAGATTACTGCCGACAACGGGGTCACCGGTAACAGCATCCATGATCTTTCCCTGGATTGATCCCTTAATGTTATAATACTGCAGAGCGTTCGGTGAAGGACTTGCCTGGTTGGTTGTGCCGCAGCCAAAAAGCACTGCGCCTAAGAGCACAAAGCTAAGAACCATAAATAATT
>DAHXOM010000260.1 GCA_027364825.1 bacterium
CTACCATTTATCAGGCTTATGTGGGTGAGGCAAGGGCATACGAGACCATGGGGGACCAGGCAAAGCTCACGCAAACAAGTGCATTCAATGATTACGAACAAGGTATGGCAATGGCGAAAAATGCTATACAGGTAAATCCAAAAGGAGCGATGGGGTACTACTGGTATGCTGCAAATCTCGGAAGAAAAACCGAGGTGCAGGGCGTTTTGAATTCCCTGATCTCATTGCCGGAGTTCAAAAAGAACCTCGGTATGGCTTATGAGCTTGATAAGACGAACCCGGACATACTCGAAGTGTATGGTGAGATGTACTATGAACTGCAGTGGGTGGTAAGCGACAGCAACGGAAAGGCAATGGATTTTATCAACAGATCTCTCAAGTCAAATCCCCACCTGACCCTCGCTATGGTAATAAAAGGCAAGATCCTCATCAGGGAAGGGAAGTATCAACAGGCAAGAAAGATACTGACCGAGGCTATAAATTTCAAAACTCCGCTGTACAGGGCCGACTGGGCTATGTATGACAGGCCACTTGCCGAGAAGCTGCTGGATTCGATTAAAGACAAATAATCAAAACAAGAGACAGGGAAGCCGGCCTATGGCCGGCTTCCCTGTTCTTTCCAATAGATTTTCCCAGTTAACCGCCTCAACATCCGGGAAAGCTACAATGACTATTTACAAGAGTTGTTGTCTGATATATTAAGATATTATGGATCAGGAAACAAGAAAAAGGCGTATTGAATTCGCCATTATCATCGTTATCATTGCCTTCCTCATAGGCTTAACATCATTGGAATCCAATGTGTATCACGTAATACTGAAAGTGCCTATATCGAAGAACGCACTCGTATTTACATTTATCAACCTTAATATTGTATTAATAACCCTGCTGATATTCCTTGTTCTACGGAACACCGCAAAGATAATATTCGGAGAAAGGCAGGCTTTCGGCAGGTTAAAGGTCAGGACGAAGCTTGCACTGGCGTTCGTATTCTTTTCTATAATTCCAACCATTGTTATGTTCATCATATCTTCAGGTTTTATAACCCACACGATCAACAGCTGGTTCAGCAGCCAGGTTGAGAGCTCATTGACGCAGTCGTTGGAAATAGCGAAAACATACTACGAGAGCGTAGCGCAGAACACTATTTCCTTTTCTTCCGCGATAGGAAAGGGTATTGTGGAAAATGGGTTATTCCCGGACGGTTCACGGCAGGAATTGCACAGGTATATCGCGGCAAAAATGAAGGAGTACAATCTTACCTCGGTCGAACTCTATGATCCGGACGGAAAGCTCATCACCTTTGTTCACCCGCAGGATAAGAACGAGAGCCAGACGGGTATGAAGCAGGTGATGGACGCACTCCACGGGAATATAAAAACATTTATAGAGAGTATCGGAAACAGCGATATGATCAAAGGGTTTTCGCCGATCTATCTGACCGGTGGTAAAGAGCCTGCAGGGCTTGTTGTGGGGAACTACTTCGTAAAAAAAAGCCTTGTCGAAAAAATGGCGGAGATACAGCAGGGATACAGGGAATACCGTCAGCAGCAGATATTGAAACCACACCTGAAAACAAGCTATATACTGTTTCTCGTCCTAATCTCACTGCTGATGATCTTTTCTTCGATTTGGCTGAGCGTTTATATTGCAAAGGGCATATCCGTCCAACTCGACAACCTGGTTTCTGCTACGAAGAAGATCGTTGCCAATAACTATGATGTGCATATCGAGAGGAAAAGCAAGGACGAGGTCGGCGACCTCGTGGACGCGTTTAATACCATGGCAAAGGAGTTGAAGCAGAACAGGGAGAGCCTTGCTCTCGCCTATGTTGAGCAGTCACAGCGGAAAGCCTATATCGAAGCCATACTCAACAGTATTTCATCGGGCGTTGTAGCAATAGACGGTAACGGCTACATTACGATGATCAATGCTGCTGCGGGGAAGGTTATGAACATAGACCCCGCTCAGGCAGTGAACAGGTATTATCAGGACATCATGGCGAAAGATATTATATCCCCTGCGGAGGAAATGCTGAGGGATATGAGGCGGAGCAATATTGCAACAAGCACCAGGGAGATCTCCATAAATATTCAGGGGCAGGTAAAGATATTTATTCTGAGGCTGACATCGCTGAAAAGCTATAATGACAGAATGACCGGTTACATCGTTGTGTTCGAAGATGTAACGGATCTGATAAAGATGCAGAAGATTGCAACATGGCAGGAGGTCGCAAAAAGGATGGCGCATGAGATAAAGAACCCCCTGACACCGATACGGCTGTCCGCGGAACGATTGAGGAGGAAATACCTCGATATAATCCCATCCGAAAAAGAGGTGTTCGACGAATGCACCCGTACTATCGTAACCGAGGTTGATGAGCTCAGGAGGCTTGTGGATGAATTCTATAGTTTTGCCCGCATGCCGGTGAGCCAACCCAAGCCGAACTCTATCAATGAGCTTTTGTCGGAGATCTATTCGCTGTATGCTTCGGCCCACAGGGACATCAGGTTCTCTCTTGACAGGGACGAACGTACACCGCTGATAAAGTTCGACAGGTCCCAGATCAGAAGGGTCGTTATAAACCTTATCGAGAATGCCGTATGGGCGGTGGACGGGGAGGGTGAAATAACATTACGATCGGTCTATGACGATAAAAACGGTGTCGTAAGGATAGAGGTGATCGATACGGGTGCGGGTATCGATGATTTGGACAAATCCAAAATATTTGATCTATACTATTCAAAGAAAAAGGGAGGATCCGGGCTTGGGCTTGCAATCGTGCAGAGGATTATAACCGAACATAACGGCAAGATAAGGGTAGAGGATAATAAACCGAAGGGTACAAAGTTTATCGTGGAGTTGTCTGCTGTTGAAGAAGGAGAGCTTTTTAATGAAAAGAGAGGTAAAACCGTTTCATGAGTAACAATACTGTACTTGTTGTAGACGATGAAGACTATATCCGCTCAACCATAGCCGGCATACTGAACGATGAACATTACGACGTACGGCTTGCCAAAGACGGGTTTGAGGCATTGGCAGCGATGAAAAGCTTCGATCCCCAGATTGTTTTGCTTGATATATGGCTTCCGCAGATGGACGGGATTGAAGTCCTGAAGAGAATCAAGGAACAATATCCCGACACCATCGTGATCATGATATCAGGACATGGGACCATAGATACTGCGGTTAAAACCATCAAAATGGGGGCTTATGATTTCATAGAGAAACCATTGTCAGCCGATAAGCTGCTCATCACCATCAGCAATGGACTCAAGGTGTTCAACCTGCAGCAGGAGAACAGGCAATTAAAGGTTACGATAGAGAAAAAGTATGAAATTATCAGCATATCGAAGTCCATGGAGGACTTGAAGAAGAAGATAGCCATTGTTGCCCCTTCGGACAGCTGGGTGATGATAACCGGTGAAAACGGTACCGGCAAAGAGCTTGTTGCAAACGCCATACACAGGCTCAGCTCGAGGGCGAACATGCCTTTTATCGATGTGAACTGTGCAGCCATACCCGAGGAGCTTATGGAGAGCGAATTATTCGGGCATGAAAAGGGCTCGTTTACCGGCGCGGACAAAAAACGGATAGGGAAGCTCGAGCTTGCAGACCGCGGAACACTGTTTCTTGATGAGGTCGGAGACATGAGCATACGTATGCAGGCCAAGCTCCTGCGCACGCTGGAAGAAGGACGATTTACCAGGATAGGTGGGAACGATCCCATAACGATAGATATCCGCGTTGTCGCAGCTACGAACAAGATAATCAAAGATGAGATAAGGGACGGCAGGTTCCGGGAAGACCTTTATTACAGATTGAATGTGATTCCTCTGCACATAGCACCCCTCAGGGAAAGGAAAGAAGATATACCCGTGCTTACGGAGTATTTCCTGAATGAAAAAAATAAAATCAGCAGGCAAAAAAAGAAAATAATGCCCGCTGCCATGGGTTCGCTGAGCTCGTATGTATGGAAAGGCAATGTACGGGAGCTTAAAAATCTCGTAGAGAGACTTTTTGTCCTTGTCGAAGGGGACGTTATAGACCTCGAAGATCTTCCAAGAGAGATACGTTCATACACCAGCGATAATAATAACAACGAACAGGCGGAGGACAGGCTGCATTCGGCCAAAAACGCCTTTGAAAAAGATTATATCATACGCATGCTCAGGGAGAACAACTGGAATATAACAAAAACAGCGCACAAGGTCGGCATTTCGAGGGAGAACCTTTCGAGGAAGATGAAATTGCTCGGGATTGAAAGGGAAGTCTGATGTTGTGGTATGTAAGCGGATACAGTCTGTTGAAGGGTGCGGAAAAGCATAAAGATATCTTCACAAAAGCAAAGAGACATGCGTTTAAAGCAGGCGCAAACATTGATTTGAATCCCGGTCATAATCAAGGCTATATAGTACTGTCCGGAGAAGTACGGTGTGATTTCACGGCCAGATCGAACCAGTCACTCGGTTTGATCTCTTTGCTCGGCGGTGAATGCTTCGGCGGCCTGGACTCGGGTTCCGGCTCGAACGTGGTCCTGACTGCCATGCAGTCTGCGCAGATAATCGAAGTGCCCTTTGAGGAGATGGTCACGATAGCGAAGTCGTCCGACAGTGTCCATCTTGCCTTTCACAAAGGCATACTGAGGAGGAAGGTCGTTGTTCCGGTGAGCCCGGACACACTTGTTTTTAAACCTCCGCAACTAAGGCTCGAGGAGGCGTTGAAGATACTCGCCGCCAAGATCGGCGAGCACCGAAAATCATCCATATCCCTGCGCATAAGGCCAACTTCCGGGAGGCTTGCGAAGATGATAGGACTCGGCAGGCTGCACACGATCCTCACCATCGCAGAATTATACAACGAACACAAGCTTGTTCCCGACATAAATACGCTCACCCTGCCTCTGTAAGGGGGCTACCCCGGAAAATGCAAGAGAAACGTCAGACATGGAAGGATAAAGAAAAGGAAGAGTTTGATCCGAAGTGAAGTGAAACACCTGCGAACTGCCTGATATTCTTTCATAGTATTCTGCGTGGACTGCTTCT
>DAHXOM010000261.1 GCA_027364825.1 bacterium
GAAGGGAGGGAATAGTCCATTTTCCCCCTGCAATCGCTTATTTAAAATATACGGGTTGTTCGTCCCTGTTTATGGTAGGACGCAGTGCAATGTTTACATAGATACGATACAACTGATGTTCAAGGAATGGGATGGATAATAAGTAGTATAACAATTCCAAGCTGTTAATTACGAATAAAACTGGCATGTATGTTGCAATTAAATTCATTGTGAAAAACTACAGAATTGAAAGGAGGGGTTAAAATGAAAAAAGTTATTATAGTAGATGATGAAATTCAGTTTGCATCGAATGTTGCACAAGTACTTCAGACAACAAACGACCAATTGAGGGTAACGGCGTTTAAAAGCAGTGAAGACGCATTGAAAGAGCTTGAAAGCTCCCCGGTTGATATTGTGGTCACGGATATAAAGCTTCCGGTTATGAGCGGTTTAAACCTTGCCGGGATCATCAGAAACAGATGGCCTGAGATTGCAATTATTATGATGACGGCGTATGGTACCGAAGAGATTATAAAGACAGCATTTAGTACCGGTGCACTGTTTTATATTGAAAAGCCTTTCAAGATTGAGAATCTTGCCAATATGATAAAGATGGCAGGGTTGAAAAAGATTCAAAAACCTGTGCCGAAACAAACGACAGTGTCTAATCCCCCTACCCCCCTTTAGCAAAGGGGCTATAGAGGGGATCTATTTTTCTTGATATCCGAAAAGAATACCTTTTCTTTCAGCCACAAGACGGAAAGTTGCCTATGGCTGACGTCACTATCTTTCAAATGCATTTTCCGGATTAAAACACCTCTATCCTGTAAACAGTTGCCGGGTTTGAAGGTGTGCCGTGCAAGGTGAAAACACCAGTCGCATTCACATCGAATGTCGTTCCGCTGATCATGCCGCATGCAACAGCACCGGTATCAGATGAAGTACACGGCTGGAGTGTCTGTCCGTTCCCGTCAGTCAATGCAAGCCCGTTTGCCGGGTTTAATCCTGAGGCTGATGATGTGAGTGAGAAAGAAGAGCCGTCATACACGGTAAAGATTCCGTTTGCACCCGGATACACCCGCAGTGTCTGTGCCGTAAAAACATCGGCGAGCGTTGTAACGGTGGTGGTAAGGGTCGTGCCGGTGATCAAGGTGTCCGGAGCCTGCGTGAGCATCGGTATGATTGAGCCTGCGGGAACATATACCGGGATCGTTTCTGTTGGTGCCAGTGCAGTTACACTCACGCCGCCTGCAACAGCCGGTCCTCCGTTGAAGAACGGATACCAATTACCTGCAGGAAGGTAGAGTGTTCTGGTTGTCGCCCCCTGAGTGATGACCGGCGCGACCAGCATGTTATCGCCGAACAGGTACTCGTCATCGATCGTCGCGGTCTTCGGATCGTTGTAATACTTCAGCCACAATGCCTGCATAATAGGTGTGCCGTTATTGTGCGCCTGGGTCAGGTAGGTGTAAATATAGGGAAACAGCTCCACATGAAGGGTTGCATAGGTTTTGAACATCTGTATTGTTGCTGCATTGGAATTCCAGTTCCAGTTTGTAAAGTAATCCAGACCATTGTGGGTGCGCATGACCGGCGTGAAGCATCCGAGCTCTGTCCATCTGAAGTATAGCTCCTGTGTGGACGGAGGATTTGCCACGCTCGAAAATCCGGCTATGTCGTGTGTGAATATAGGCACACCGGATATACCCATGTTGATCGCAGCAGGTACGACGGTCGGCAGGCCGAAGGTCGGATCGAAATCCGTGTTCTGGTCCCCACCCCATACAACCGGCTGGTACGGCTGTGAGCCGAGATAGCCCGAGCGCATGAAGAACGCAAAATCACCGGATGGTATTTCCGCAGACATTGCCTGATAATTCAGCTTTGCCCAGAGCACGGGATATTCATTATGGAGCATTGGCGCAGAGCCGCCCTGCATGTATGAATCAAAGGGGAGATATTCGCCGAAGTCAGCCATCCAGCCGCTGAATCCGAGGGTTGTTGCACTCTGCATAAATCCCTGGACCCATGCGTTTGCCGATGAATTGGTCAGATCAACCATACTTTCGGGAGTGCCGTGCGCACCGGTAAATGTGTAGGGCTGGCCTGCAGTATTCGTGATAAGATAGCCGTTCGTTATTGCCGTGGTCCATTGGTCCAGGGCCTCATCCACAAAACTGTTAAAGTATGCCAGTGCCTTGAAACCCTGCGTGTTGAGCGTCAGGTTAACGCCTGCCATATCAGGGTAAAGCGTGTAATCAGGTGTCCAGTGATAGGGCAGGTCATACCTTGCACCATCGGCGTTTCCTCCAACCCAGTCCTGATACCAGATTGCTGACGACGGTATCCCGTTCGCACGAAGTTGTGCGGCAGTTGTCGTCAGGGAAAGGCTCCCGCCTTCAACAGAGATCCACGGTCCGATGACCCAGGAAGGGGAAAGCGGCTGTCTGCCGACAATACCGGTGAAGTCCTGGATGATGTGTATCGGGTCTTTGTCCGATATGAGAATGATATGCATGTTTGTATCCCACATCTCTACACTTGCCTGCTTTGGATCCGAGGCGCAGAGATCGCACTTGCTGTATGCTGTCGAGCTGATCAGAATACCCGCCGGCTTGCTCGTCAGCGCAAACGGTTCGGGGAAGTAGGTGGGATGCAGTGCTGCCTGAAAACTGGATTGGATGAGCGTATCCTGCAAAAATCCGTGGTCCTGGGTCCATATACCGACAATATTGCCCTTTTGATCGAAGCTGTTGTACTGCTCTCCAAGACCGTAAAAATGATCGTTGTTCGTGCATGCCATGTTCAGCATAGTCCTGTTTATGGGCTGACCTGTAGCTGTTGTGCCCGAAGGTGCTGTGATGGATATGCCGAGCATCGTGGTGCTGATAGGCGTTATAATAATATAGCCTTTAACAGAGACATTACCCAGGGGTGTATCTGCTTCAATGGTCATTTGCCCGTTGTTTGAAGAAACTACTTTCAATGAGCCGGGTTTTATCCATGATGCTGTTTCGGTAATGGCAAAGGATCCGAACGTTTCCTTTACAGAAGGTGTTCCGCTGCCGAACATGATGGTAT
>DAHXOM010000285.1 GCA_027364825.1 bacterium
ACCCGGCACAACATAAGAGCTAATTACCATAAAACTAGCGATGCTTCATTATAAAATTGTGCCTTTACAAGAATAATACACTTTGAAAATATCATTATCAGCCGGACAAGCAAGAGAAAGCAACTGTAACAGTATTGCAACAAGCCGAACTACTGTGTGCTGACTGGGCAGCATAATCCCTTATTGCATTTCCTGCGGTTATATTTCCGTAACAGCGCGTATGGCTTTTTCCACGGAAGCGAGCAGGTGTGCGATCTGCTGCTCTGTGATCGAGAGCGGGGGCATGAGAACGATGACATCGTCGAGCGGCCTCAGAATGATCCCGTATTTCCTTATTTCCGAGCATACCTTTGCCCCTGTTCTCTGTTCGAACGGGTAGGGCTGTTTTGTTTTCTTGTCCAGAACAAGCTCTATGCCGGTCATCATGCCGATCCTGCGTATCTGACCCACATGTTGGAGTTTTTTTATCTTTTCCAGTCCACGGGACAGCAGCCTTATTTTCGGCTGCAGCTTCTGTATGATTTTTTCTTTCTGAAACAGCTCAAGGTTTGCTATGGCAGCGGCTACTGCCAGGGGGTTGGCTGTGTACGTATGGCCGTGATAGAATGTTTTTTTCTCGGCGTATTCCCCGAGGAATGCATTGTAGATGTTCTGTGTTGTAAAGGTTGCCGCAAGGGGCAGGTACCCGGCGCTTATGCCTTTGGCAACAGCCATGATATCAGGATGAACCCCCTCGTGTTCGCATGCGAACATCTTTCCGGTCCTTCCAAACCCCGTAGCTACCTCATCAAGAATCAATAAAACATCATGCCTTTTTGCAATCCTGCCTGCGGCCGTCAGATAGCCGGGCGGTGAGATTATAAACCCTCCTGCTGCCTGGATCATCGGTTCAAGCACCAGGGCTGCAACCCTGCCTTCATTCTTTGTAAGAATGTCATCAATCTTTTTTACGCAGGCGAGCTTACACGAAGGATAGTCAAGCCCGAGCTCACCCCGGTAACAGTACGGTGATGGAGCCTTTATTGTTTTGAACAGAAGAGGCTTGTATGTGGCATGGAAAAGTCCTATGCCTCCAACACTTACGGAGCCTATGGTGTCGCCATGATAGGCATTGTTCAGGGAAACGAATATATGCCGCTGATGTTTACCGATATTGAACCAGTACTGGAGTGCTATCTTGATTGCAATCTCCACTGCAGTTGCCCCGCTATCCGAATAGAAAACCCTTTCCAGCCCTTCAGGTGCAATATCTATCAGCATCTTTGAGAGTATAATTGCACCCGGATGGCTGAGTCCGAGAAACGTGGAATGGGCAATCTTTTTAAGCTGTCTGTTTATAGCGGCGTCTATCCTGGGATGCCTGTGGCCGTGGACATTTGCCCAGAGTGAAGAAACGCCGTCGATATACCTTTTCCCGTTTACATCGAAGAGATAATTTCCCTTGCCCTTATCAATGATCAGGATATCTTCTTTTTCCCAAGACTTCATCTGGGTAAAAGGATGCCATATATAAGATTTGTCGATGCGTGCGAGTTGTTGAGAGGTGTATCTTTTCAATCCAGTCCGTATTCCTTCCAGTTTTTTGTAACAAGCGCCTTTATCTCTTCGGGCATCTCGATGACCGGCGGCCAAACGCGTTTATGACCTTCTTCTGCGGTCTTTTTTGTGGCATCGATACCCATCTTTGATCCGAAGCCCGTTTCCGGTGCCGCATGGTTCAGCACATCAACAGGGCCCTGCTGGATGATGATGTCACGCTGCGGGTCAACGTTGTTCCCGAGCCTCCAGATAACATCTTTTATGTTCTGGATGTCTACGTCCTTATCAAAGACAACGATGATCTTGGTCAGCGTAAACTGCCCGAGTCCCCAGAGTGCGTTGATCACCTTGCGTGCGTGCCCCGGTATGGATTTATCGATACTGATGAATGCCATATTATGAAATACTCCTTCTATGGGGAGGTTGATATCAACGATCTCGGGGAGCAGCTTCTGGATCAATGGCAGGAATAGTCTTTCCGTGGCCTTGCCGATAAAACAATCTTCCATCGGCGGCTTGCCCACGATTGTTGCGGTGTATATCGCATCCTTGCGGTGTGTTATTGCGGTAATATGGAAAACAGGATACTGGTCCTCCATGGAATAATAGCCCGTATGGTCCCCGAAGGGCCCCTCGGTACGCATTTCCCCGGGGTCAACATATCCTTCGAGCACGAACTCCGCATTTGCAGGAACCTCTATGTCCGAGTTGATGCATTTTACAAGCTCAACCGGCTGTTCTCTCAGGAACCCTGCAAAGATCATCTCATCTACGCCGTCCGGCAGCGGCGCTGTTGCGGCATACAGTGTCTGGGGATCAATGCCTATTGCAACGGCAACATCCATCTTTTTGCCAAGCTGACGGTATTTTCTGAAATGTGCCGCACCGTGATGGTGCATGTGCCAGTGCATACCGGTTGTATTGCCGTCATACACCTGCATTCTGTACATGCCGGTATTCCGCTCCCCGGTCAATGGGTCCCTTGTAAACACAAGAGGCAGGGTAATGAATTTACCCCCGTCCATGGGCCATGTTTTTACGATGGGAAGCATGTTCAGATCTGGATTATCTTTTATAATAACCTCATGGCATGGCCCGTCCCTGGTTATTTTCGGAAGCATGTCCGAGAGCTGTTTCAGTCTCGGCAGCATCTTGAGCTTTTCCCAGAGTGTTTCCGGCGGTTTTTGATCGAGCAGGGATTTCATTTTATTCTGAAGGTCGTTCAAACCCTGAACGCCGAGCGAAAAGGCCATCCTTGCTTCAGTGCCGAACATATTCATGAAAAGCGGGAATGAACTGCCGGTAACATTTTTAAACAGCAGTGCGGGCCCGCCTGTTTTAATCATCCTGTCCGCAATCTCTGCAGCTTCGAGTACCGGTGAAACCTCTTTCCCGATTGTTTTAAGCTCCCCCCTGTTTTCAAGGGCGGCCCTGTATGCCCTGAGGTCTTTGAAGTACATTTCCTAAAACATGTTCAGATGCAATGCCTGAGCTGATCGCTTCATGCTTACCTTTAACTGTGCGAGGTAGTTCATATAGTCCTTATTGAGTTTAAACCATTTTTTTACGATGCGGTTGGCAACAAGCTTTATGGCCAGGGTAGAAGCAGGATACGATTTGTAGTTGATCAAACCGATGGCCTTTCCCAGGGTTTTGTCATACACAATATTTAATGCATCATTCAGTAACCTTGAGTACGAATAAAACTCCTCGAAAGAATCCAGCATGCCCTGCTGGAGCTCGAACGGCGACATGTTTTTAGGCTGGAACACGGCGTGCAGACCATCATAGTAATGCCACATCTTGTGCAGGAGCCTTCCCTCTGATTCAATCTTCTGATACGTTTCTGTGCCCGGCAAAGGGGTCAGGATCATGTACTGGACAGTGTCTATTTTGTTCTTTACCGAGAACTTTACCGTCTCCTTGAATATGGACTTGTCGTCCTCATCTCCGCCGAATATAAACATACCGTGTATACGGATGCTGTTGCCGTGAAAAACATCTATGGCACGCTGGATGTCATCGATGGTTTGATGTTTACTGAGCCCGTTCAGGGTCGCATTGCTCACGGATTCAAAACCTATATACACCGTGTCGCATCCTGCTTTTTTCATATCTTTGACAAGATCCGGGTATCTTGTAATATCCGTTCTTACCTGTGCAGACCAGTTGAATTTAAACTTCTCCCTGGCTATGCGCTCCATCAACTCGTGGGTGCGGTTAACGTTTGCGGTAAGGTTGTCGTCATAGAAGAAGACAAAATCGGTTTTTACCTGTTTGAGTTCATCGATGACCCTGTCGATCGGGAGTGTCCTGTAGCCCTGACCGAACATCTTGGTCACGGAACAGAAATTACAATCGTAAGGACATCCCCTCGATGTCATAATCGGCGTAATGGTCATCCTGTTGCTGTTGACGAGCAGGTTAAAATCCGGGAGCGGAAGGTTATCCAGCGTAGACAGTAATTTACCGTTTATAATCCGCTGGTCAGAGCCGTTCTTTAAAAGATCGATAATCACATCTTCACCTTCGCCCGTTACCACATAGTCGACATATTTTCCGGCCTCCTCTTTCAGGAACGTTGCGTGGATGCCTCCCATGATCACCGTGGAATTGGGATTCTTTTGCTTGAATTGCCTTGCCAGTTCATACGCTCTCTCCGAGGTAGAGGTGAGTGAAGTCAGAAGAAGAAAATCCCCTTCGAGCTCATTCATGGTCAATTTCCTGCCCAGTAAATTCTCGTTTACTATCGTAACATCGAAACCGGCCTTCTTTATAAGGGCACCCAGATACAGAGGCCCCATTAACGGCAGGTTCATAAACTTTGCGAATACGTTTGCTTCAACTGCCTTTGGTTCTACGAACAAAACTTTTTTCATGACTTGTTAAACTCCTTTATTAATAAAATACTTATTCCAAAAAGCACCAATGAAATGGGCCATAACCTGTAATCAACAGAAAATATAAGAAAAAAAACAATGCATAACCCGATAAGCAATACTCCGAGATGGAAAAAAATCATTCCATTGCCCGTACTTATATATATGGATAAAAATGATACCCCCAAAAACCCAACGAAGAAAGGCCAGAGGTATACCATACTTGTCCAAGAAGTATAATTCTCATAAAATGCAAGCACACTGAACTGTATAAGGTATATGCCTATAGCCAGGAGAATCGAATCTCTCGCCCCCCTGTCTTTATAAAGCATATAAAGGCCGACACCAAAAATCAATGGAAAAATAGGCCACAGGTTATAGATGCCTTTTATATAACCATAGTTTTCAAGCATGAGCAATACGCCTATGCCTATACAGAGGAGTGCAAGAACATTGTATCTGCCTTTTCTCAGGGTGTTTTCCATTATCTTAATATAGTGTCTTTCGTCGATAATGTAAATAAAGTTTATACCTTTCCTAATTTGCCAGAGTTTTAGGCCGTCATTGCGAGGAGTCACGCCTTTGGCGTGATGACGAAGCAATCTCTTACTACCGTGGATTGCTTCGCTAACGCTCGCAATGACAGTGATGTTATAAAAAATGTGGTGGCAAACATTGATACGTTACCGATTGCTCCGTCAGCGTATCGTAATGTAAGATACCTGTCTTTCTTTACTGCCGGCCCTGTATGAATAGAACCCCGGAGAGCATCTTGTGCAGAGATTGACATGGGATATGTTGGATGCCGGTACACCCGCAGCCTGAATCTGCCTTTCTGCTATGGATCTTGTGTCAAGGAGGCCCTGATCTTTTGATGTTTGCCTGAACGCGTCTTTTACCGCTATCGCCGTATTGATGCTGTCGACTACTTCCATCCCTACTTCATAACAGTTTTTGCAGATACCCGGACCTATGGAAAAATAAGTACTCCCGGGATCTGCATTGTAGAAGGTACGCAGCTTGTCCATGGTGTTCAGTATGACCATATTTGCCAGTCCTCTCCAACCCGCATGGATGACACCCACTACTTTCGTAACAGGGTTATAAAGCAGGATCGGCAGGCAGTCTGCTGTCTTAACCCCCAAAAGTTTATCCGGCTTGCTTGTTAACAGGGCATCAGCAACAGGGATATAGTCTCCCTGCTCGTCTTCTATTATTAAGACATTGTTCGTATGTTTCTGAGACATGAGAATAATGTCTTCGGGCCATAGGGAACTTGCCGTTCCAAAGCCGTGCTCGATGGAGGAGAATCGTTCAAGATTGCCGGCCTTAAGATAACTCATCTTCTTTTAATACCTCCTTCAGCCATACCGGGAAAGGGGCCGTGAAAGACACCGGCGTACCGTAAACAGGGTGCATAAATTTTATTGCATAAGCAAACAATGCGATACCGTCCAGCAGTAAAACCATTTTTTGCAATTGAAGGTTATGAAACTGCGGTTTCCTCTTTGAATAGAGTGCATCGTTGATAATAGGATACCCTCTGTCACTCAGTTGTGTTCTCAATTGGTGCGTTCTTCCTGTCTCCGGAAAGAGCGCTACAACGGTTGCATCATTAATGTTTTTTATAACACGGAAAGAAGTTATTGCTCTCCTTCCTTTTTTCGTCTTTGTGGTCATTTTTTTCCGGTCAACCGGATGTCTGCCTATCATAGTATCGATGGAGCCGGATTGCTCAGCCATGGTATTATACGTAACAGCGATGTATGTTTTATGAATTGTTCTCTGTTTAAACATCTTTAAAAGGTTTATATGGGACTCGTTGTCTTTGGCTATTATAAGTAAGCCGCAGGTCTGTTTGTCAAGTCTGTGCACAATACCGCGGCGCATGGGGTCACCCATATCGGAGAGCGGTTTATTCATAAAGAGGAGACCGTTTACTACGGTATTGTGGAGTGACGCAGCCGTGGGATGTGTTGATATGCCGGCCGGCTTATTCAGTATCATGATATGCTCGTCTTCGTAGAGTATAGGCAATGGAATAAATTCAGGCGGTGGGGATAAAACCGGAACTTCCTGCACTATGCGTACATCGATGAGTTCATCACCTTTTATCTTGTAGTCCGGTTTTTGAATTACAACCCCGTTTATGGAAATCCAGCCTTTTGCTATAAGAGTCTTGGCCCTTTCCCTCGAGATTGCCGAAAGCCTGTTGACTAAAAAAATATCAAGCCTCTTCCCCTTGTCCTCTGCGAAAGGAAAAAGCTTGTCATGCACTTGCTCCATATTACCAGATTTTGGATTTTATCCTTTGTCCCGACAGTTTTATGATAACATCCGCAATTGCTCTTTCATAAAGTTGCAATATTGATTTGTCTTGCTTGAATTCTGTTGATAATCTGCTTAAGAAAAGATTTTTACCTTCTTGTATTTCATCCTTCATTACTTCATAGAAGTTATCATTCTCTATGCCCTGTTTTACTTTTTCCTGGTTATAGAGACCAAGATCAGAGGCAATTGCTCTCGCAAGCCTTTTCGCTTCAACCTCGTTATCTATTAGCGGCATAAAGCCCCCTTTGTTCTTTTCTATCGATTAAACCACTCAATTTATTAATTTGCAACTCTGCCGCCCGGGCCCCTTGCTTTATCATGTCGGAATATCTGCCAAAATCAGTCCATTCAAGTCCATCCAGTGCGGGCCGTATAACGATATCCGCATCCCTTAATTGCTCTTCTTTAGCTATATGTCTTAAAATGGCGTTTGAACGCCATATAAGGTCTATTCCCCTTGACGGCATTTTTACAATATCAAGAGGAGAAGCAACATCTACAGCTATTACAATGTCGGCCCCAAGTTGTCTTGCATGCCGCACAGGCACAGTATCAATAAAGCTGCCATCTACAAGAAGCATATTATCCTTTTGAATGGCCGGCAGTACCCCGGGTATGGCGGAACTTGCCATGATTGCCTCCCGTAACGCCCCTTTCTCCATGTTCATAACGGTACCATTGAGGATGTCCACAGCTATTGCGGAAAACTTTATGGGCAATGTTTCTATTAAGACGTCATCGATAAGCATATTTATGAGGCTTCTGTAGGTCTGATCCTTTACAAAGGAAAGCCTTGTTATAGAAGAGGCATAAAACATACCTGTAAAAAAATGCCGTCGCACAGATTCAAAAAAACTGCCTTTCTCCGCCTTCTTACCCCGTATATAGTCCAGCTTTATGCCCCTGAACTCTTTGCTCCGGAGCATGATTGACAGTTTTTCTTCTATAAGTCCCGGGTTCTGAGAACTTGCATAAATAGCTCCTATAATGGCACCGGCGCTTGTACCGGCTATGGAATGGAATTTAATGCCAGACTTGTGGAGTTGTTTTATCACCCCTATATGCGCCAGCCCTCTTGCCCCGCCTCCACCGAGTGCGAGCCCTATTTTTACCATAGATAAAGTTTACTTTTCGAGTTCAACATTCCAGTATGACGCATCCACGATGTTTAAGAACGGAGCCCATTCCTCATATATGATGTGTTTGAAATTAAATGCCGCATACGGGGTCCATTCCGGTTTTCTTGGTTTTTTTATTAATTTCATGCTTGCCTGCTCAGGCGTACGTCCGCCCTTTTTTTTGTTGCACTCAAAACAGCTGCATACCACGTTATCCCAAGTGCTCAAGCCCCCGCTGGCGCGCGGCAGGACGTGATCTATATTGAGCTCGGTCCTTGAAAATGTTGTTCCACAATACTGACAGGTGTTTTTATCTCTCGCAAATATATTTAATCTCGAAAACCGGACATGCTTTTTCGGTATGCGATCGTAAGCGACAAGTACTATAACTCTCGGCACCTTAATCACCCTTTGGACAATACCTATAACATCGTCATCGTATTCTGCTTTTAATTCTGCCCAATTCTGGAAGTCATAAATGGTAAATTGTTTATCAACAGCTTTTGCAATGCCTTCATACAATAAGACAAAAGCCCTCTTTACCGTTGTTACGTGTACCGGGAGGTATGACTTGTTGAGTACTAAAACCTCCGTGGCCAGAACGCCCATTCTACACCTGTCCGTGTCTCAGGATTTCTGATACAAGTGTTTCGCTCCCGTAGGTTGCATTGTCTTTGACCAGCTTTTCCACAAGGTCTGCGTTGCGTTTGCGGAATGCATTTACTATTTCTCTGTGCTGGCTTATCGAACCTTCGATTTTTCCGCTCATCGTTAAAGCTATTCTGAATCTCTGGAATTGCTGGGTTAACGATTGAAGCAATTGATAGAGTTTTTCATTGCCACAGCTGCGGAGAAATTTATCGTGAAAATCATTATGCAGCTTAAACGCAAGCCGCCATTCGCCTTTTTTGTGTGCCTCTTCAAGCCGGTTGTTGAGGTCTTCCATTTTCTTGATTTCGTCTTCGCTCATCCTGCTGCAGGCAAGTCTTGCGGCATAGCCTTCAAGTATGCTTTTTATCTCGTAAAAATCCCTGATGTCCTTTTCTGTTATGGGGGCAACATAAGCGCCTCTGTGCGCCTGTACCTTTATAAACCCTTCTGTCTCAAGTTGCCGTATTGCCTCCCGTATCGGTGTCCTGCTTATGTTGAACTTGTTGGCCATTTCTGCTTCTGCAACACGTTCTTCAGGCTGGAGAATACCCTTGATTATAGCGTCCCGTATTGCGTCCGCTATTTGCTCCCGCAACGTTTGTTTCTTTTGTAAATCAATTTGTCTTAATCCCATAATGTTTTATGTATACAATATACATTCCAAAAGTCAACTATTTTCTTTGTCATCGATTACGGCTCTCTGCTTCCGCTGAACGGGATGACAATAACGGGCATGGTCTTCATTGTTGTACGGACGGTTATTTTACCATGAATGCTGCCCATGGTCTTTGCCGGCTTTAATGTCAGTTCTAATTTGTAGCTGCCCTGGTTTTGTTTTATAGTTTTTACATGGACAATATCGGGTGTTACCGTTATCTTTGTTATAGAGAATTCTCGCTGAGGCCGGGTATACAGGTAAAGATCCTTTTCCCCGTGTCCGGATGCTGAGTTAACAACGCCGAAATTAACTTCATCAGGATTCAGCAGGATATCTCCAACAATATTACCGATAACGGGTATTTGTAAAACAGGTTGTTCCTTATTTGAAGAAAATATCAATATGTTGGCATTTAACGGACCGTACCCTGCATCCGGTAAGACCGATACGTTGATGGTTTCCTGAGATATGAACTGACTAAAGGTTGACACCTTTATGTAGGGCTTTGTTGATGTAACGGATCTGATTTTAACAGAGGGATTATAGATAAAAATATCCACAGATTGCTGTTGGGTCTGTCCCTTTTTTATGGAACCGAAAAAAAGTGCAGTTTTCGTGATCATGATATCGGTTACAACCTCGCCGGTGAGAGTAAGTACGACTGCAGGCTTTGCAGGATCGTTGTCCATAACAGTAATCGTCTTGGTTATGGGACCGAGATAACCTGCGGAATCGAAGGTAACTTCGATTTTACCCGTTGCGCCGGGCAGCAATTCCTTAGAAGATGTGATCGCCACCGTGCAACTGCAGGCCGATTGTACGTTGGTTATCACAAGCTTCTCGTTGCCATTGTTGGTGAAGGTAAAATTATGGACTACGGGTTGCCCTTTCTGTATTCTGCCGAAATTATAGGTCGATTGATCGAAGTGTATAGAGGGGGAAGAGGTCGCTGTTGTTTGCTTTACCGGGGTACAACCATAAGAAGCTGTTAACCCCAACGTCAGCGAAACAATAAGGGACAAAATAACTTTTGCTTTCATACCATGTCCTCCATAGCAAATACTATATATAATCCTTTATAAAAATACAATATAAATCGGAAAAGTTTATTGAAAACAGACTGCCCAGCATCAGGTATTTAGCATACAGCGACTGGAAAGGAATTATGAAAAAAATTGTTTCTCCGCCTGAGCCGTATTGCAATGAAAGCTTATTTATAAAAATGGGGGAGGCAAGACCAGAGAACCTCGTGCAATATCCGGCTAAAATAGAAATTGGTATATTGTACATTGTACACAAAAATACTTGACAGCAATCCAATAACCATATAGTTTTGCAACTGGTCAGACCAATAACTTTGTTGATATTATTT
>DAHXOM010000298.1 GCA_027364825.1 bacterium
AAAATATATCTATTATGAGTATGTGAGTATAGCGTTTTGCGCCCTATTGCATTTTATTTGTTTTTAGCAGTTTGAATAACCCCCTATATTTGGGGCAGTGTGATCGTTATCATTGTCAGTTCGCATGCTTTGTGTAATTTATTTAGGTGTATGAAATACGCGTCTATCTCTATACCGGCATTTTTACTGTTGTTACTGCATGCATCCGCGTGCATGGCCCAGGATTTCAGGAATGCGCCCCCGGATGAAGCATGGCATACCATAGAATCCGGACATTTCTCCATCACCTTTCCCGCACAGGACAGCCGGCTTGCGCATAAACTGATAGATATGGCGGAGTATTACTACCCGCGTATGACCAAACGCATGGAATGGACACCCGCGAGGAAAACATACATCCTCATTTCCAATGCAACGGATTCCGCAAACGGTGAGACTACACCGTATTATTACGACAACATTGTGCTGTTCGCCGTACCTCCCGATGCCTATTCGAGCATTATCAATTACGACGACTGGATCAGGATGATCTTTACCCATGAGTACACCCATATACTGCACCTGGACCAGACGAGGGGTTTCTTCGGTTTTTTAAACGATATTTTCGGAAGGATATTGTTTGTAAACCAGATAGAGCCCGATTGGATCATAGAGGGGTATGCTGTTTATAATGAATCGACGCTTACATCCGCAGGCAGGGACAACGGCAGCTATTACAACGCAATTTTAAGGATGCAGGCGCTCAACAACGATCTGCCGCCCATAGATGAAGGCGACGGAATGCCGAGTAAATGGCCGTTCGGCGAATACCCCTATGTCAACGGCGGGAAATTCCTGCAGTACATAGCCGGCAAATACTCGGACAAGGCGCTTGCCGGTTATTCCCGGCAGTACACATACCTCCCGTTGTTTCTGAACAGGGACGCAGAGCTTGCATTCGACACGAAGAGTTTTACTTCCCTGTGGCAGGACTGGCAGAACAGCGTCAGGAAACAGGCGCTCCTTTCGGTAGTGTCCCTGATGTTTTCATGGCGGACAAACACGAAGCAGATAACGCACATTGGTGCAGATACACGGGGGCCTGTATGGGACGCGGACGGCAAAGGCATATATTATACCTCGTACAGCGGTAAGAGCCGGATGGGCATATTCTATACAGCGCTGACCCGCGGCAAAAGCCAGTGGATTGTCAGGAGGAACAGCGGGTTTACCGGCACCCTGTGCAGGGACAGGTTCTTTTTTTCCCAGAATGAATATTTTAAAAACTTTTATCTTTACAACGACCTGTACGAGCTTACGACCGGTACCGGCAGTGTAAAACGGCTTACCACGGGTTTGCGCGTACACGGTGCCGATGTGTCCCCGGACTGTACCAGAGTTGTTTTCGTTTCGAACACATCGGAAACATCGGACCTGATGCTCTATTATCTGGCGGACCCGGGCTTTGTAACAACCATTGCGACCATAAAAGGCACCGGGCAGTTCCTCGACCCGAGGTGGTCATGGAGCGGCAGGCATATAGCAGTTACCATTAAAAACAACAGCGGGGAATCGAGTGTAAAGATCATGGACAGCGACGGCAGGAATTTTACCACCGTCATTTCCAACGACCGTCTGAACCTTTTCCCTTCCTGGTCAAGGGACGACCGGTACGTGCTTTTTTCTTCGGACATGACCGGCATAGCGAACCTCTATGCATATTCGATAACCGACGGGACCCTGTACCAGGTCACCAACGTGATAGGCGGTGCTTATGAGTCCCAGGTATCGCCGGATAATAAAACCATAGCCCTGACGGAATATGACAACACGGGGTTCAATATTTATACGATGCCGTTCTCGCCGGCTGCGTTCAGCCGGGTGAACCCTGCACAGGAATTCACGGTAGAACAGGTCAACCCGTATCCGCACCTTCAGACGAAAGAAAAAAGCTACTCCCCGTTTGCCACGCTCATACCCACATGGTGGCTTCCGGCAATTTCACTGGCAAGCGATGCTTATTCCGCGGGTGTTTACACATCAGGCTCCGATCTGCTCGGTCATAACAACTACACGGTCCAGGCCGGCTATACTGCGTACCCTTACTCAAAATGGAGGCCCGGGTTTTCGGCATCCTACGACAATACATCTTACACCCCGGATATCGGAGTTGCCGGTTCGGTAATGCCCTTTATAGCGGCAACGTACAAGGACCCGGTCTCGGGTACGAGTCATTCGTACGTACAGCAGGACAGTACCATAGCACTTAACGTGACCTACCCCATAAACCATGTACGCTACAGGCAGGAAGCAGGTGTGGGATACAATTATACGTATAGAGAGTCGCTCACGCAGCTTCCTTCGTATATTACAAACCCGCCCTTTACCGGTACCTTGAGCGGGGTAACGGCGGACTACTCCCTTGATACGACCTCGTTTTATGACACATCGATCAGCAGGGAAGACGGGCTTTATTTCAACACGTACTTCGAGCGGGACCTGGCATCCCTCGGCAGTGACCGGGATCTGTCCCGGTCATACTCGACGATAAAAGCATACCTGCCGGGCTTTGGCGTAAACCATGTTATCTATGCAAAAGGCATCTATGGGTTTACAGCAGGCGCATCCAGGAATGATGCATTGTTTTCTGTCGGAGGCATACAGTCGTTTTACGGAATCCCTGATTACACCAGCGTACCGGTACGGGGCTATCCCGCGGGTACACTGACCGGTACACAGGCATACTCCGCGACCCTTGAGTACCGGTACCCGGCAGGTATCATAGACAGGGGGATCAGCACCCTGCCGTTTTATCTCGATAAGATCTCCCTGTTCCCCTTTATCGATTTCGGGAGCGACATCCATAAGTCGCTTACCTCTACCGGCATAGAATTGAACCTGGATACGTATATCGGATATCTTTTCCCGTTTCGGTTTACAATAGGGTATGCTTATGCGTACAACAGATATCCGGCATCATCATTTTATTTTCTTTTAGGAGAAACGATTCAGTGAGGAATATTTATACCACGGTGGCAAGGCTTGCAGCGCCTGTTATGATAGGCATGCTGACCCAGACGTTCATAAACCTGTTCGACGTCGCAATGGTCGGCAGGCTCGGTGCGGATGCGAAGACGGCACTCGCAGCGCTCGGGGTCGGCATTATAACACTCTGGGTGTTCGGCGGTGCACTGAATGCAATATCCGTCGGTATACTCAGCCTTGTTACGCGAAGGTTCGGTGAAAAAGAATATCAGAAGGCAGGGGAAGTCCTGTTCGTCGGTATTGCCATGGCCATTGTCCTCGGGACCATCATGGGCATCATCGGGTATATGATTTCAAAGCCGCTGTTCGAACTGCTTACGCACAATAAGATTGTTGCGATCGAGGGAGCAAAGTTCATCAGGTTCAGGTTTATAGGTCTGCTCCCGTTCCTTATTATTATCGTGTATAAGGCATTTTTCGATGCACTGGGCAAGACCTGGGTGTTCATGTATGTGGAGATCATCATGAACATCGTCAATGTGTTCCTGTCCTACGGCCTGATCCTCGGGCATTTCGGGTTCCCGAGGCTCGGAGTCGAGGGTGCGGGTATATCCGCGACTGCAAGCTCGTTTGTAGGTGCCGCAGCCATCATGCTCTACAGCTTTTCACGCAGGTATAAGGCGTTCAACATATACAAGGTCTGTGCGATCAACTTCAGGCTCATAAAGGAGATCGTAAAGATAAGCTACCCCGCTGCTATTGCAGCGGTGCTTACGACAATGGGGTTTGAGGCGTTCATTGTCATATCCGGTAAGATCAATGTTGTGACGCAGGCTGCCACAACCATCATGACACAGCTTGCATCCCTGACATTCCTGCCCCTGCTCGGGTTCGGCACTGCCGCGGCAACCATGGTTGGGCAGAGCCTCGGGGCAGGCAACCCGGACCAGGCGGAAAAATATGCTTATAGCTCCATAAAACTCGGCACGATTATCATCTTCTGTCTTGCCCTGGTATTCATAGCGTTCCCGCAGGAGGTGATCGGGTTGTTTACCGATACGAACGCCGTTATAGTGGAAGGCTCGAAGGCATTGATCATATTCAGTCTCGCCATGGTTTTCGAGGCCATCGGCATTATAGCCAGTCAGTCATTGTTCGGGGCAGGGTATACGAAGTATGTCATGGTTGTCGACGTGTCCCTGCACTGGCTGCTGTTCGTGCCCCTCTCATATGTCCTCGGCGTTGTTGCGGGACTGGACATCGTGGGCCTGTGGCTCTCGGCGGACATCTACATATTCCTGCTGAGTATGCTGATGTTGATCGGGTTGAAGAGGGGAAAGTGGAAGCTGGTGAAGTTATAGTACCGGGTTAAGGGTTGTATTTTTATGTCCGTGTGATTAGACTATTCGTACGATGGAGATAAAAGAACTTCAGAAAAGAATTCGCACTCTGGTCAAAGAAAAGCATGCAATACTCCTGGCCCATAACTATCAGCGGGCCGAGATACAGGCTATAGCAGACCTTACCGGTGATTCATACGAGCTCAGCGTCAAGGCATCGAAAACGGACGCGGACATTATCGTTTTCTGCGGCGTTCGGTTCATGGCAGAGAGCGCCAAGATACTCTCGCCCGGCAAGACCGTGCTCCTGCCCAATGCCAATGCCGGTTGTCCCATGGCCGATATGATCACGGTAGAACAGCTGGAAGGGCTCAAATCGCAGTACCCGGACGCGGCAGTCGTCAGCTATGTAAACACCAATGCGGATGTCAAGGCGCTTTCGGACGTGTGCTGTACGTCATCGAATGCAGTCAATATCGTCAAGGCAGTCCCCGCGAAACAGGTGATCTTCGTTCCGGACAAGAACCTCGGCAGCTACGTGAAGAAGTTCGTGGACAAGGACATGATTATCTGGAATGGCTATTGCCCGACCCATCATCATATTTATCCCGAAGAGATAAAACTACTAAAGGAAAAATATCCCGATGCACCGTTTGTATGCCACCCCGAGTGCAGGCCCGGGGTTGTCGAACTTGCGGACAAGGTAACATCCACATCCGGCATCATAAAGTTTACGAAGGAAGACCCGCACCGTCGGTTTATCATCGGCACTGAAGAGGGCATAATGTATCAGTTGAGAAAGAACAACCCCGAAAAGGAGTTCATCCTTGCTTCGCACGGGTTTATATGCCCGAACATGAAGCGGACGAGGCTCGAGGATATCGTGCTGGCACTCGAGAAGAACCAATTCGAAATCAAGCTCTCTCCCGCGATCATAGAGAAGGCAAGGCTCCCGCTGGAGAGGATGATCGAACTGGGTCCTGCCCCTGTATCGAAATAAATCTTTCCACCTGTCTGTTTTATCGAAAGAACGCACTTAATCCGCAGAATGCAATAGGAAAGGCGGCCATATACTTCAGTCACTGTGCTGATAAACCTATGGCTGATATCCGTTTAAAGAGGAGATAAGTTCTTTGGCTCATTTGTGGAATGAGCGAAGAGGATACAAAGATAAAGAAAAGGAAGAGTTTGATCCGAAGTAAAGTGAAACACCCGTGAACTGCCTGGTATTCTTTCATAGTATTCTGCGTGGACTGCTTCTCGTTCCGAGACAAAGATAAGACATCACTACAGGAACAAACCCGTTTAGCAAAAGAGCTATTGTTTCACGAACAGAGGAGGAAACTCTTCCTTTTGCGCGGGTTTGAGCTTCATCTATTGCATTTCGTGGTTAAACAATCAGGGGTTAATGCCGTGGGTATAATGGATAACATTCACTTTCTCTTCAGTTATCATTCCGCCGCATCCGGCTTTCTCGAATAGTTCTTCAACAACCGGCAGGAAGCCGTTTATCTTTTCTTCCGTATCGACGATCTCGATGACCAGGGGCAGATCTTCGCTCAGTTCGAGAATCTTGGCCGTGTGGACCACGCTCCCTGCACCGAAGCTTTCCACCCCCCGCAGGACAGTAGCACCTGCCATCCCCAATCCCCGTGCACGCTCCACAATCACATGATAGAGCGGTTTTTTCTCTACATGGTCGCTTTCCCCGATAAAAATTCTGAGTAGTTTTCCAACGCCTTCGAGTTTCATGCTGGCCTCCATTAGATTATCTTCCCAAACAATGTCCCGGCCCATGTTGCGGTGAGCCCTAACAGTACCGTAACTGCAACATTTAATAATCCGATCGAGAATGAACCGTCCTTAAACAATTCCACCGTCTCAAAGCTGAATGTGGAAAAGGTCGTAAACCCTCCAATAATCCCGATCGCAACAAAGACCCTTACCTGCGGGCTTATTAGAAATCTATCCTGGCTCATTGTCAAGAACAGACCGATAAGAAAAGAACCGATAATGTTCACTGCAAAGGTCCCGTAGGGAAATCCGCTCCCTTCGATTTTGTAAACCAACCCTGACAGTGAATAGCGGGACACCGAGCCAATCCCGCCGCCGATAAATACCAAAAAAATCTTAAACATCCTTTCTCCCTTCTCCGTATTCGTATTTTTATTAACTGCCCATCGTCCTGAGCTGTCCGAGGTAGCCTTCGAGCGTCTTCATCTTTCCCTGTGCCTCCGGTTCGTTCATGGTCTTGAGCTGTTCGGCCCTTGTTACCGCGGACAGAATGCCGCCGGTCACGGCGCCCTTTCTGTTTTCCAGTTCGTCGATGAATTTATCTTTTGTGCTGTCGATCCTCCTGAACAGGTCGTAGCGAGCCCTGCCGGCATTCCTGTCGATCTCCTCGTTTATCCTGTTCTCCGATTGTTTGAGCAGGTAATTCCTGAAGAAAAACTTCGGTAGGATCAGGGGGATGTTATCGATGCCCCAGGCAATAATGTCGTCCACTTTATACCACAGCCTGCTGTACGGGTCCATGGAGGTTATGTCTTCAGTCCTTTCCGCATGCAGGTGGAACAAGTCTGCTGCTATCTGTTTTACCTTATTTATCTCTTCATCGACCGCCCGTGCGTAGTCCATGAGTATGCGTGATATTTCCCGGGACACCCTTTTCTCTTCGGATTCGAACCACGGTGAAAATTCCCGCTCGATACCGCTCTTCAGGTATTCCGTCAGGATGTGGACCATGTCCTGCTTCTGCCTGCCTGCAGAGAACAACCCGGACAAGCCCGCCTTCAGACGGACGGATGCCTGTGATTTGAATTGCTCTATGCCGTTTTCAATACCCGCCTTCAATGACTTTACCTCTCCCTCGAGCAGCAGTTCCATGTCCCGGTGCTTTTTTTCTATGGTGCCAATCTCTCCCCGGAGCAGGCCTATCTTTTTTTTCAATTCATCGATAGGGGAGTTCACCGCACGGATGGTAAGCTCCAGGTGCAGGGTGAGGTCTTTTGCGAGGTTGGCCGCCCGGTTCATCGTCGAAGCGGCAAGGACGTTCGATTTGTCCTTTTGGATGAAGTGTTCCAGCGATTCTTCGAATTGCCAGAAGTTGCTCTTCCTGAAGAGCCCGTCGTTGTGCTCCAGCCTGGCCTGTAATGCCTGACGAGCGGAAACAGGGAGAATCCTGATATCGCCGATGCCCAATTTCTTCCGCAGCAGGTCTCTGGTAAAGTCCAAAGATTCCGTGTATTCCTGCTCGCTCATCGTGTCGATCTTGTTGAAGAGGAAGAATATCTTTGCGACATAGTCTTTGATGGAGTCGAGATAGGTATATTCCGCTTCGCTCAGCGGGGGGTCTCCGGATACGACGAATATGCCCGCATCCATGCTCGGGAGATAGTTATACGCAACCGCGGTGTTATGCGCAAAGGTAGACCCGATGCCCGGCGTGTCCACTAAAACAATGCCCTGTCTCAGGTATTCCGATGGGTATCCGATTTCCACGTGGTCAACCCCTTTTGTGTTATCGGGGTTGCCCTTCTCGGTAACGTAATCCCCGATCTCGGGGAAGGGAATATCTTTCTTTCTTTCGTTGTAAAACCTCACCTGCGCGGTCTTGTTTTCGTTATAGGTAAGTCTTGTAATGATGGAGGTGAGGGGCACGACCGCCGACGGCAGGACGTTTTCACCAAGCATGGCATTGATTACGGTTGTTTTCCCTCTTTTGAACTGCCCAAGTACCACAAGGTTCAGATGCTGCTTTGAAAGCTTATCAATATTCGATAGAGCGATACGCTTTATCTGCTCGTTCTGTATGTTGCCGGCTATGCCGGCTATCGTATGCAGCAATGCTGTAACTCTGTCCATCGGACCTCCATAAAAAAATAACTCCTACCAGTGGTATTGGTAGGAGTTATTAATCCATTTTAATTTTATTACGGATATTGTGAAGCGAACTCCATCGCTTACAGACATACTACCTGTCAACCTATAGGTAAGTCAAACATTTTTATCAAAAAATGACCACCCGTCAAATAAGATGCAATAACGCAGGGGCTCAAGAGACCGGCACACATCCGAAAGGTACCTTGATCGAAAATCCCCCTTTGTCCCCCTTTTCCAAATGGGGATTTTTCAGAACCCCTCTTTGAAAAAGAGGGGCAGGGAAGATTTTCTTATTGATGCACAATAATCTTCTTTGTATTTTCCAGAGAAGTTACAAACAAAGAATCTAAGAGGGATTACACAGGAGAATGGACACAGCAGATTTGTCATAAATGTCCGGCTCAAACAGGTTTTGATTTATACCGGGCTTATGATAGTATTTATGTATGGATGTTAAGTCGAAAAATGAAATAGGGAAGGTTGTTCATTCGCTCAATCCTGCGATCCACGTAATGTCCATAAGTTTTTTTTATAAACGGGACTTGAGTCCTCTGTATGTTTATATACAATTACCCGGTATGGCTTTCTTGTCGGATATTCGAAGAATACCTTTGTTTGACGCAGTCTTATCGCTCATTACCCAACCTTCCCTGTTTTTCAAATGCATTTTCTATGTTAAGGAACATATATGATCGGTATCGGCATAAATACAGGCACATCCGCGGATGCAATCGATGTTGCAGTAGTCGAGTTCGGCAGGGCGCGCTCCCATCCATCGATAAAACTGCTGTGGTCGGGCGCATACCCCTATCCGGCCGGATTAAAGCGGTTGTTCCTGGAGCTGGTTGATTATACCAATACGCTGACACCCTCCACCTGGTTTGACATGGCCGGCAGGTTTGATTTCGGGCTCGGCATGGCATTCTCCGATGCCGTAGGAAGAGCAATAAGCGCATCCGGTATCAGAAAATCCGCAATATCGTTTATCGGGTCACATGGACAGACGGTCTGGCATGCACCGGCACCTGCGGGAGTCTCGAGGGGCAAACGCTCCGCAATAGGTTCGACGATCCAGCTCGGCAGTCCGTCTGTTGCTGCGGTGAGGACCGGGATACCGGTTGTCGCCCATTTCAGGGACAAGGACATCGCCCTGGGCGGTCAGGGCGCACCCCTTGCACCGGTCCTGCACTTCGAGCTTTTCAGGCAGTATGCACCGGCAGTGGTCCTGAACATCGGCGGCATTGCCAATGTGACCGTACTTCCTTCGCGTTCGGATTTTTCCCGGGTGTACGGGTTCGATACGGGGCCCGGCAACAGGCTGATCGATATAGCAGCAGAGGCTTATACAAAGGGCAGGCAGTCATTTGACCGTGACGGAAGGCTTGCAAGCAAGGGTGTTGTCGACGACTCACTGTTGGAGAGGCTCCTGAAGGACCCTTTTATTAAAAAGCGTCCGCCCAAGAGCACCGGCAGGGAGCATTACAACAAAACGTACCTGACCATGCAGGACATACCCCTTGATGATGTTCATACCATTGCAACGTTGACGGCCTTTACGGCGCGCTCCATTGCCTATAACATAGAACACTTTGTCAGGACCCCGGTAAAAAAAATCATCGTCTGCGGCGGCGGGGCTTACAACCGTGCGATCATAGGGCAACTGTCCGGGC
>DAHXOM010000301.1 GCA_027364825.1 bacterium
GTGAAAAAACAATATAATGGATTTAACAGGCAATGGGTTTTTGGGGTTTGGGGAATTTCTTTAGTATACACTTTAACCTTTGCAGGCTGCGGCAACTATCAGCAGCCGGTTCCGGCGAATAAGCCGGTTGCAGCATATCAAGTCAATTACAATGCGGATACAAATGAACTGAGCATAAAGTCCATAAATGTATCCCCCCCGCATGCGGGTCAGAATATAGCCGGTCTTGCAGGGGTATTTCAATCAGGTCCTACCACATTAAGCGGCAACCTGATAACAGCGCCTGTTTACATTGTCAACAACAGCACGAGTCCATGGACCGGGGTTGAGATGCAAATGTATCAGCTTTTGACGGGGAACTCCGTGATTGCAGCGTTTCCGGATTTCGGTACAGGCTGGTTTGTCAACAGCCCTTCTTACGGGGCATGGGGCTGGCTGTTTACGTCCGGCACAACAGGATCTCCCTTTACCATAAACGCAGGAGGTAAATCCGTTAATAAGGTCATCGGCTATAATGCAAATGCAAGCTTTGTCGGATGGGCTTTGGTCTATGCAAATGTTCCCATAATAACCGGTATCAATCCCCTCGGAGCATTGGCAGGACAGCAAATTACAATATCCGGTTACAATTTTTCACCGACACAGGGCTCTATAATATTCAACGGGGTATCGGCCACGGTCACGAGCTGGGGCACTACGTCCATTGTTGCGACCGTGCCGACGAATGTTACCCTTGGAGATATTGTCGTGAATACCGTAGATGCGAACACCCCGTATTCAAACGGTGTTATCTTTACGCCGTATAAGATCTTCGCAACTCCGGTGAATTCACCCTATGGTATGACCGTAGACACCATAGGTAATATTTATGCTGCGGCCTATAATGGGAGCAGCACAAGCGTTAAGAAGATTACACCGGCAGGAGTTATTTCGACATATTCGAGCAGTACCATCCCCAATCCAGCCGATGTTGCAATGGACCCTGCCGGAACAGGGATACTTTATTTAACCAATGGCAGCAATAGTCACAATATCGTGACCGTGAATACATCCGGTACTGTACAAAATTTTGCCTCCGTCGGTAATTACCTCGATGCCTTATATTTTTCCGATGCAGGCCAGTCATGGCCGCTTTATGTCGCGGACGGCGGAGCTGGCAGGATCTACTCAGTTGCAAGCAATAAAACATCTTCCCTGTTTGCTTCAGGTTTTACCAATCCCACAGCCATAACCGTTGATACCTCAGGCAATGTGTATGTCGGTGAATGCAGCAACGGCAGTGTTTATGAGATAAATGCGGCTGGCACGGTAACGAAGACCGTTGTAACAGGTCTTGTCTGTCCTACCTGTATGAAACAGGATGCAAGTGGAAATATCTACATACTGGATAATACGACAACATCAACCATGTACAAATATAATCCTTCCACGGGGAATCTGTCGTTCTATGTGTCAGGTAATGGTATTGCAAATGCAAATGGTGCATTTGCCTTCAATCCGTCATTCGCGATCCTTTATGTGGGGCAACTTACACCGAACAACGATATAACAGCCATACCGCTACAATAACCGCTTTTATCTCCATCGTTTTTTAAAACGATGGAGATAAATTTCGTAATGTGGTAAAGGTTACAACAGTAATATATGTGCTGTTGCTGTTCTAACTTTAAAGGAGGTATAAGCATATGCCGACAAGATCCGCATTACAGGCTCTCTCGATCCTGAGAGACCCTTCACAGTTCCAATGGTATGTTATTACGTTGCTTTTAATCGTTCTTTACATTTACTTCGCGGAGATCGGGAAGAAGAACTGGAGCAGGGTGCTTGCAGGACTTGCTTTATGGGGTATGGACTGGTTTAACGAGATCTGGAACGGTCTTGTTTTTCACTTTACCAATTATGCCCCGGTATGGGGTGCACCTTCAAAAACAGCTTACCTGATATTGATTGGACTCAACATAGAGATCTGCTTCATGTTCGCGATCATGGGTATTGCTTCAACGTATCTGCTGCCGGAAGATAAAAATCTCAAGATTCTCGGAATGCCGAACCGCATTTTTTATGCGGTAGGCCTCAGCATAACGAGTGTGATCATCGAAAATGTGCTTCACGCAGCAGGTGCATTAACATGGGATTATTCATGGTGGAACGTAAAGGCCCCCTGGCTCATCTTCCTCATAGGGTATCTGCCCTTCTTTCTCGTGTCCTTCTGGGTATATGACATGAAGAGTGTTAAGAATAAGGTCCTTGTGACCGGGGCTATACTCGGGTTCGACCTTGCCTGCCTTATCGTGTTTGGTGCCGTTCTGAAGTGGATTTAGATTTTAACGCAGATAGCCACCATCTTTGATGGTGGCTATCTGCATCCGGCTTCGCCGTTTCTCCGTCATTCCTGCCCGTGAGTTTCTTCTGAGGTATTCTTGAGCAGGAATCCAGTTTTTTTCTTGCAGAGTGAATGACTGGATTCCCGCCTGCGCGGGAATGACAAAATGAAGCCGTCGCCTCTGGTGGTGCTAATTAGTAACAAACTCTCTATTGATTATTGTGTAATCTTTTGTTATCTTAACCCTTAGAGAGGATGAACCATGAGTCACATTTTGTCAGCCAGAGACGGCAGGGCAACCGATGAGATAAAATTTGTTGCTGAAAAGGAAGGCGTTCCCCTTGATGTTATGCTCGAAAGGGTAGGGAACGGCAGGATAGCTCTCTTAAAAAATAAACACCACGTGATAAATCCGGTCGGAGTCGGAGAGGGGCTGTCCGTAAAGATCAATTCCAATATCGGTTCTTCAGAGGATAAGCTGAATGTAGAGGACGAGCTTGAGAAACTCAGGGTGTCGATCGAGTATAAGGCTGATGTTGTCATGGACCTTTCCACGGGCGGTAATATCGGCAAGATCAGGAAAGAGATCCTTGCCCATTCAACGATACCCCTGGGTACGGTGCCCATATATCAGAGTGTTGTGAATGCAGTGAGAAAGCATAAATCGATGTTTAAGCTTACGGTCGACGAGATGTTCGACAATATTGAGGAGCAGTCGGAGCAGGGCGTTGACTTCATGACCATACACAGCGGCGTTACACGGGAATCCATAAAACGGTTTAAAAACCAGGGCAGGCTGCTCGATGTGGTGAGCAGGGGCGGGGCGTTGATGATGGAGTGGATGGAATACAATGACCGTGAAAACCCGTTTTATGAATACTACGACAGGCTGATGGATATTTTGTCAAAGCACGATGTTGTGATAAGTCTCGGTGACGGTTTACGTCCCGGTGCCATTGCAGATGCAACAGACAGGGGGCAGGTGCAGGAATTGATCATACTGGGAGAGCTTGCCAAATATGCTGTCGAACGCGGGGTAGGGGTCATGATAGAAGGACCCGGTCATGTACCCATAAATCAGATAGAAACGAATATTAAACTTGAAAAACAGCTTTGCAACGGTGCACCGTTTTACGTACTGGGACCTCTGGTAACGGATATTGCTCCGGGGTATGACCATATAACATCGGCAATAGGCGGTGCTATAGCAGGTATGGCGGGTGCCGACTTCTTATGTTATGTTACGCCTGCAGAGCACCTGAGGCTGCCTGATCTTGAAGATGTTAAGGACGGTATTATCGCATCGAGGATTGCGGCACATGCCGCGGATATAGTAAGGGGTGTTAAGGGGGCCATGGATTGGGACATACAGATGGCAAAGGCACGAAAGGCCATGGATTGGGAATCCCAGTGCAGGCTTGCCATCGATCCTAAGAAAGCGAGAGCCTACAGGGCATCTGTTCAATTACAGGATAACGATGTTTGCAGTATGTGCGGTGAGTTCTGTCCAATAAAACTCCAGCATTCGGAGCTGAAGCGGGTCAGGAATATGGTTTGAGAAGAAAGTAGTGGGAAGCGAGCAGAAAGTAGCGAGGGAAGAGTAGCGAGTAGTGAGGAGCGAGAAGACAGCAGTGAGGGATGAGGAGTGAGAAGCGAGAAGAAAGCAGTGAGAAGAGAGCAGCGAGGGATGAGTAGCGAGTAGTGAGAAGAAGGAAGAGAATAGCGAGGAATGAGTAGTGAGGAAAAGAAGCGGAACCGTAAAGGAGAGCGAATGGAGAATCAAAGTCAGACAGATATACGATATGATGTTTATATAGACGGTATAAAAGATGAGGCTTCAAAGAAACAGATTATTATGTTTCTTGCAGGTATTATTAAACATATACAGCTTGAAGATATTATCTCAGGTCTTTCAAATCTGCCGTTTAAGGTAGTTAGCTCCGTAACAGAACAAACTGCCATGAAACTGCAGGAAAGGCTTGGTGTAAGAGACGCCACAGTCAGGCTTGTTCAACTCGTGCCGGGTACTTTTACACCGGGGAATGGGCAAAATATTTCGACAACATCGATTAAACAGGACGCCGGGCAGGACGAACTGCAGACTCCGTCTGCTCCTGCACAGGCATTTGATGCAAATCAGATATCTGCACCTTCAGGTGTGCAGACGATAACTCCGGGAACGCCGGCAAAGGCCTCTTCTATAAAAAGATTGTGGACGAATTGGGTAGAGGTAATGTTCAACGCACCTTCGTTTTTCAAAAGCATAGATGCTGAAAAGCAGGTTCCCTTTCCGGTTATATTCGGTATCGTATGGGGAACTGTTGCATTATTGCTGAACCTGCCGGCAGTCCTGGCAACGCAGCAATCATATATCAGGTTTTTTTCAGGCAATATGCCTGCACCAATGGTTATACCGTTTTCTACGTATCTTTCCGTTCTGGTAATGTCACCGTTTTTTTTATTCATATTCTTATTTGTGCTGGCCGGCATTTATCATCTCTTTGTACTGCTGGTCGGCGGCAAAGGCGGTTTTATATCAACATTAAAGGTTATATCGTACTCTACCGGCGCAATGGTGTTTGAGGTAATACCTTATATCGGTGTGCCATTGTTCTGGTTCTATTCGCTGTACCTTTACACAATAGGGTTCAGGGAATTGCATAAGATTTCAACTTCCCGATCATTTATAGCTGCAATCCTTCCCCTGGTTTTTGTATTCTTTTTTATCATGATGTTATTGGTATTGGTCGTTGTCGGGTTTGGCTTCAATTTCTTAAGACAGTTCCGGCCGCAGATACCCGGAATACCCATATAGGCAATTAAGTTGCTTTTTTTCTTTATTTTAGGATATAGAGAGATTTAACAATGAGTTATATTTGTAAAAAATGTAATCAACCCATTAAATATAAAAGCAAGGTTGTAGATGGCTATAAGATAAGATATAAAGAATGCGGCTGTGGATGGCTTGCCGTTGATGTTGTATCTCCGGAAGGAGAGTCGGTGAAAGACGTAATAGGATTAAAGGCTGTTGAAAGGATGCTTCAATCGGGAAAAAGCCAGGTAAAGATTCATGGGTAATGAACGGATTATAACAACCAAAGGTAGTGTTTCCGGTACTACAAAGAGAGATGAAAGAGGCATTGCGATATTACATGAGATAGGTAAAACACTTACTTCTACCCTTGATATTAAAGAAGTTCTTTCAATTATCATGCAGAAGATCTCTGAATTATTAAAACCTTCGAACTGGTCATTATTGCTCCTTGACGAAGAGAAACATGAGTTGTTTTTTGAGATAGCTGTTGGAGAAAATTCGGATAAACTGAAGGATATGCGGCTTGCCATAGGAGAAGGCATAGCCGGCTGGGTAGCTATGACAGGCGAATCTGTGCTTCTTACCGATGTAGCAAAAGACCCGCGGTTTGCACCGAAGTTTGATACGGTCACTAATTTTGAAACCCGTTCAATCATATGTGTACCGATGAGGAGCAAGGGAAGGGTACTCGGTGTTGTTGAGCTTATCAACAATCTGAAGGATCAGGATTTCGATAAAGACGATCTGACCATCCTCACAACCCTGACTGATTATGCTGCAATCGCCATAGAGAACGCAAAATACCTCCAAAGGGTGCAGGAACTGACCATCAGGGATGATCTTACGACCCTTTATAATTCACGGTACTTGCATTTAATGCTTGAGAGTGAAATGGAACGATCGAAGAGGTATGGGTTACATTTTGCAATGATATTCCTTGATCTGGATCATTTCAAACTTGTAAATGACAAGTACGGTCATATAATCGGCAGCAAGGTGCTGAAGGAAACCGCCGAGGTAATCAGGTTCGAATTGAGGAAACCCGATATACCAATACGGTACGGCGGCGATGAGTTTGTGGTCCTTCTGCCCGAAACAGATAAAAAAGGGGCATACAAGGTAACGGCAAGGATCCGGGAGTCATTGAACGATCATGTGTTCCTAAAAGATGAAGGGTTTTCCATAAAACTTACGGCAAGCTTCGGTATAGCGTCATTCCCGGAGGATACCGATAACACGCTTGATCTGGTAAGGCTTTCCGATAGGGCTATGTAC
>DAHXOM010000303.1 GCA_027364825.1 bacterium
GTACATACTGAGTACGCATAGTTTCCCGTTTCACGACCTATTCTCTTACACGTTTGCAGGTATGAGGATTTATCCCGTTGAATGGCTGTTTGAGGTGGTATGGTATACTCTTTACAGCGTTTTTGGAGTTGCAGGTATAATAATAGGCAAGGCAGCTATTGCCGGTCTTACATCTGTATTCCTTTTACTGGCATTCGGAAATCATAAAATCAGCCGGTATGCCGGCTTTATTATAATAATAGGTGCATTTATTATAGCAGGTTCTTACTTCGTCGATCGTCCCCAGATTATGACGTATCTCGGCATAGCCTTACTTGTTTTTATTACTTCATTAACGGATATAGATAAGAGGAAGATTATATGGTTTATACCGTTCATGATACTTGTATGGGTGAATATGCATCCCGGTGTGATATTCGGAATAATTTATTTGATAGCATGGTTTATGGAAGGCTTTATAACACTTCTGAAACAGCGCATAGATTCCCAGGCGTTTTCAAAAAGATTATTTATACTTCTCCTCTCACTTTCTGCAACCTTGGTTACCCGGAATACCTATCACCTTTACACATTTCTCTTTCACCATGTTGCTTCATTAAGTCAAAAAGGCGGGCTTGAATATATTGCCGAATTTATGCCTCCGTCATTATCGCAAACCCCGGCTATGTTTATGGGGCTTGTGGTCTTTACCGTGATATTTCTCATGTGCATATTCAAGATGCCCCTGCGTTATGTATTTTTCGGACTCTTTATGATCCCCATGTCTTTTGACATGAGACGCATGGTCATCATGGCTCTGATAGGGATTGCACCGGGCATAGGTATGGTTGTCGACGGCTGGCTTGCAAAGCTGGGAAGATTGAAGAAAGTGCCTATGCTTATGACGGCCCTTTCTATACTTGTCGTGACATTGCCCTTTGGTTATGAGTATTACCAGTGCAAAACGGACTATGTAGGCTACAAAGGTATTGGTATTCAGAAACAGTTTTACCCCAAAGAAGCTATAGATTTTATTCTCGAACATCATATAAAAGGCAACATCTACAACTCCATCAACTTCGGAGGTGCCGTGATCTTTCTCGGGTATCCGCAGATAAAGGATTTCATAGATACGCGGTTGGACCCTGAGAGGTTTTTACTGCCTGAGGTCAATCAATCCATGAACAATCCTTCTGCATTTGATGGACTTCTTAAAAGATACAATGTTTCTTATGCACTTGTGGAAACATACGTTCCTGTAGATTATTCTAAACTACTGCCGGCTCCCGAATGGAGGCTTGTGTACTTTGATGATTATGCACTGATCTATGTCAAAGAGGGAACGGGTAACGGAGATCTTATAAAGGATTATGCTTACAATATATTCAATCCGTATTCTTTCTTATACGGTGTAGCCCCGTTACTTTCTCCGAATACGTATTTCACAGAGCAGGGGCTTTTCAGCGATCTGCATAAACTCGTGACAACAGTACCTCATAGCGCCATGGCAAATCTTGCTTATGGGCTTGCACTCATTTACAACAACTCTGATTATACCGATGGCTTGAGATATATTGATACAGCGAAACGCATAGCACCTTACAATCCAAGGATCATCCTATGGTACGGTATAGAGCAGGGGCTTAACGGCAACACGAGGATGATGCAGAAGAGCTTTCGCATGGTTAATACGGTTCTCAAATATCAGGAAGGTGCCACGGACAAGGACAAGGCATATATGAATTTTGTCATGGGATATTATTACTATGTTGCCGGTCTGAATAATCAGGCAATTGTAACTCTCAAAAAAGCCATCAGGCTCAATTCTGGTTTAACAGATGCAAAAAAGTTGTTAGATCGTATTAAGGAGTAAAGGTAATAACCATGGTTAAAGGCTATTCCCGGAATTATCAGATGATTTTATTTTAATGTGAATGTCCTCCGTCTTTGACGGTGGTTATATAAAGTTTAAAGTTGGCTATACCGTAAAGAAACTGGTTGCTTTCATAACAAAGTCA